>JALFFZ010000166.1 GCA_022777585.1 Bacteroidales bacterium
TTCTTTCTGCAAAATTATTATGGAAACACGTTATGTAAAGTTTGGCTCCCAAACAAGTATTTGAAGTGTCTGGGAAGAAGACATCCAATGGAAGAAGTTTCAAATCTTTACATAATCTCAGACTTTACATACGCTTCCGAAAACGAAGACCTCTCCTTCCCGGAGCTCCGTTATGAAGGCAGTTGTCACCCGCTTTGTCTTAACCTTGGAAGGCAGCTCCAGCGGACAGAGTGATTTAACTGTTTTTCCATGGCTTCGGGCATAGGCAATCTCGCTTGCCGTGCTCTGCCCGATGTATCCACCCGGATTGATGACGAAGATCTCATCCGCCATGTCAATCTTGGCGAGATGCATCTCGTCCAGCATCTCCTTTACCCCGTCCTTCCAGACCTCATCGTCTCCGCTGTGGCCGAAGAGTCCGACCGATATGACAATGTTTCCGTGAAGGGTCAGTTCCTTCTGAACCCTTTCATACTCGGCTCTGAAGCGTGTGCTCCCGCAGAGCGTTATTACTTTGTAATTATTCTGCATCGGATACTATTTCGTTATTTTATGTTTTTTGCCCGGCAATCTGTTAATGAAGAATACCTTTGTCATTGCCAAAGGTCGCTCCGGGGGACGAATCCTGTCCAGGCCAGTTTGTTGCAAAGGAAAGAAGGTCCGATATCCTCTGCAGCAAATATAATGAAACGCTTACAAATTGTCAAGATGCCTTCATCCTGCCATTGTCGGTACTTGTGCCCCAACGTAGAAACCTGACATCAGGTTGATGATATTCTCGTTGGGAGGGCACATGGAAACAAGTCTGCCGTACAGCGATTGCTCTCCAGCCTTAAAGAGAAAGGCTACATCGAGTCACTGGACAACGAAGGCGGCTGGCGCGTGCTCATCACTCCGTCACTCTAACCTCCGGACACCTCAAAGGACCACATCGTTGAATCTATATCAACCCCATCTGATGAGCCATCTGACAGGCTTGTGATGAGTTCCTGACATTCATAGACTCGATGATGTTCTGGCGGTGACGGCTGACGGTGTAGATGCTTATACCCAATATTTCTGCAATCTCTTTGCTGGAATGCCCCTTGGAAATCAGTTTCAACACCTCCTTCTCCCGCGAGGAGAGCATACCTGATGAGTCAATTTTGCATAGAGGAATTTCCTCTCCGGTTCTGGAGTTGACAATTCGTGATTCGGTAAGAGCAGAAGAAGCGGCAATGTAAAGGCAAAGTGCGTAACGGATGGCTTTGCTGCAATGAAAATAGAATATTTTATGGATGACAGGCCGTAACTCTCCACTGAGATTGCGCATCGTCAGAGAACTTACCATATAGTATCGGTAAGATTCACCCGTCTTTTTCTTTACAAAGGAGAAAAACTTCATTTCTTCTTCCTGCTTGCGCTGCAGTTCTTCCGAGGGGATGCGGCATAGGATTTCCTCTTCCCATATAGTGTCAAGTTCGTGGATTATACCTTCATCTGCTATACCAAGGTCTTGTCCCAACGCGCCATAAAATATATAGCTCTTGCGCTCTTTAAGGTCGCTCAGGACGGAGATACACGATTCCATCCTTGCATACACGGCCGCTATTGTCTTATAATTGTCAAGCTTTCCGTCAAAAGACTCTTCGGCCGAAGCAAATTGTTCGGAGAAAATGGTATCAAGTTCTATATTTCGATGGTTATTTTTAGCCATTGTGCACCTTATAACGTATTATTACCTTTGCAAAGATAACATAAGTAATGGTTATTTGATATGAAAAAGTATTTTCTTCTTACAGTTTTTACACTGGCGGCAACACTTTGGGCAAATGCTCAGAATCTTGACAGAATGCAATGGTTCAATGAACCTGAGTCCTACACAATCAAAAACGGGACACTTGAAATGGACGTACCGGCACAAACGGACTACTGGAGGATTGCCCACTATGGATTCACGGTTGATGACGGCCCGTTCCTCTACACAACTGTAGGCGGAGAGTTTGAGGCAAAGATCAAAGTGAGCGGAGATTATAAAGTACGTTTCGACCAAGCCGGGATGATGATTAGACAGGATCACGAGAACTATGTAAAGTTCGGGATAGAATTCGTTGAAGGCAAATTCAATATATCTGCCGTTGTCACACACCACACCTCCGACTGGAGTGTAATCGAGCTTGCGGAACCAATTCCGTATCTTTGGCTGAAGGCCGTACGACGTCTTGATGCAATTGAGCTCTATTATAGCTTTGACGACAAGGAATATACGATGATGCGTACCCTCTGGATGCAGGACAATTGCCCCCTTATGGTAGGACCTGTCGCAGCCTGTCCGGATGGTCAGGGATTCAAAGCGAAGTTCTCAAATTTCAAAGTGAAGCACCTTCCCGATCAACGCCGAGTAGAGTGGCTGAAGAACAACCAGTAACTGCATCGGCATCTGATCCGTATAATAGGTTCATATTTCTGACGGGACTATAGCGGTGCGGATTGACCGATGAGAAAAGTATGAGGGGTTTTATGAATAATGCTCGGTTTTTTACCGGCTAAAACAACTCACAATTGAGAAAGTTCTTAGAAACCAGAGACATATTGAGCGATCTGTTTTAAGAAGACCCGGTTCATGGGACGTGACTTCTACAAAGACCGGATGATGGCCACCGGTTTCGACATCAAGCCTACCCAGAGCGCCATCTGTGCCGTTATGCTCTACGATGCCCGCCTCTCCCAGGTATTCGCTGCCAGAATGAAGGATGAGGGTATCTATGTCACCGGATTCTACTACCCGGTCGTGCCTAAGGACCAGGCCCGCATCAGGGTGCAGATTTCAGCCGCCCACACCAGGGAGCAGCTTGACAAGTGCATCGTGGCCTTCATCAAGGTCGGCAAGGATCTCAATGTGCTGAAATAAGTCCGACTGCGGACAATATCATATGAAAAGGGGGCTTCAGGCATCAATGGCAGATATATGGCGTTTGATACTGCGCCTCTCTTTCTGATACTGCTTTGCACGGTTTTAGGCTTGATATTGATATTCAGGATGTTGGAAAGTAATGTGAATGCTGTGACGAAGTGGGGATTGAGCCTGTTCGCATTCTTCGCATTTCTTCTGCTGTTGGAAGTGACCGATTACCGGGTATATGGGAACGTCCTCAAGCCGGTTCCACTTTATTTCCTGCTCCGATACTCCGCCCCTCTATGGACGGCAATGAGAATCAACTCCGATAATTCTTGATATAATGAACAGCAAACTCCTTTACCGCATCGGCATCGTAGCGATGTCCGCAATGATTATTGTAGCAGTCTATCTTGCTTTGGTTTTCTATCCTGTCCTGGTGGAATCTGCCGAGGAAGACATTGACGTGATCTTCAGGGCCGTATTCCCGCTCATCTCGGTTTTCATTGCCCCTGTTGCCGGTCTTGTCCTCTATCTCAGGAAGAAACCTGCTGGTCTGACACTCTGTGCCGGCTATGCCATCTTCATGACGTCCGCATCTGTATTCAGCATCGGGCTGACCGAGTTCAATGTTGCCAATGTCCTGACAGTCATACTGTATCTGGCCTCTGCCGTGGTATATCTCCTGCCGCAGACCCGGTTTTCCTTCGACCCGGACAGCTCCCCTGTGGACAATGCCCTGAATTCCCTGATGTGGGCGGTCCTTCTCGTTTTCATCGTCATCGGTCCAGTCCTGCTGCCTGCCCGCTATATCGGAATGATTGTCGGTCTGGTCTTATTGCTCCTGGTGCTGCGGGGCTTTGTCGGGTTGAAGAAATAATCTAGTGGGTTACGCTATCGGGAAACCAGTTCACAAGACAATGCCCGTTGGATTCACAACAACTTCTCTTTCAGTGCTTTTACTTCCTCAAGGGAAATACCGACACATCTGGCAACCGTTTCTGGAGAAATGCCCTCTGCAAGGAAGTTCTTCGCAGTGGACAATGCATTCTCCCGCCTACCTTCCTCTCTGCCTTTTTCTCTACCCTCCTCTCGCCCTTCTGCCAGCCCTTCTTCTCGCCCTTCATTGTAGCAGATGCTCTTCTCGTATTCGATATCCTGTTCGTTCTTCATATCCTGGTCATAGATTTCTTTCTTTTCCGGAGTGAACGCTGCAATCTCAGTCGCATTCAGGAGAGCCTCAGACTCAGGGTCATCCAGCCATGCCGGCTTTTCCTTGAACTCATTGGCGTGCCTGAACCAATAGAAAAGCCTATCCTTCGTGGTGAGGCATTCCTCCTCAGTTTTGTCGAAGCGTCCAATTTCCGCCAAGATAATAAAAATTGTGGGATTTGGTATCTCTCCCGTACGTTTTTCTGCGAAAGTGTAATGCGAGACAATATGGTCGGCATCCCAATGCCCAGGATTCTCGTGCGGATAGTTCTCCGCCAGGAAGGCTATTTCGAAGACAGGATGCAGGGAGGCATAGTCACCGCCGGCAAGCAGCTGCGAATGATATTGACCTGCGGCATAGAAGACGCAGCGGCTGAACAGGCGGCTGTCCACTTTCTTCTGGACCTCGATTCCGAAGATATTTCCCTCCACATCCTTGCATACAAGGTCCAGAACAGTTTTCTTGCTGTAGATTGTGTCAGGGGTCTGCTCCCGGTCACGGTACTCCACAATGTCACTTACCCTTACGTCGTCAGGCAGAACTGTGTTCAGGAGATTGATGAGAAGTGGCTTGTTCGCCGGATCAGCATAGACGGCCTTGAAGCCGGCATCGGTCAGTAGGTTAACGAAAACCTGGTCTTCCTTTTTTGTCTGTAAATTCATCGTGTTCATAAGTAATTGTTTTATGAACCCCGAATATATTACAAAATTTCCCGGGAAACTGCGGTAGTGGTGGCGAAATATATGAATTTTAAATTTAAAAATTGTAGTAAGGTGGTACGGTTTTCGATGAATTTTATGACAGTTATTGCTTGCGTAAAGTGCTTTATGGTTACCGTTGCCGCCTGTCATTTTTCGAAGATTTTGACAAAGAATGTTTGAGGTTTTACCCTCGTTTGTAGATAGATCTCTCCACTCGCTGCGCTCGGTCGAGATGTAGTGATTCAGGAGGGTGGCATTCGGAAAACCATGGCCGCCCGTGGCCTTGTGAACGGGAGGGACGCACGAAGTGGGATGGATTTAGTTTTCCGAATGTCACCCTCCGGAACGCCGGACTAAAAAAGGGAGCTTGAACCAAGCCCCCCCCTAAAATAGATTCTTGAAAATTGAATTATCCCAGGAATCCCAGAAGGATACCTGCTGCGACTGCAGAACCGATGACGCCGGCCACATTAGGGCCCATGGCGTGCATCAGAAGGTGGTTGCCCGGGTCAGCCTCACGGCCTGCCATCTCGGATACCCTTGCACTGTCAGGCACGGCGGACACACCCGCATTGCCTATGAGAGGGTTGATTTTCCTGCCCTCTTTCAGGAAGAGATTGAGGAACTTCACGAAAAGCACTCCGCATGTCGTCGCAATCACGAATGAAAGGAGACCGAGGCAGAAAATTTTGATGGAGCTTGTAGAGAGGAACTTGTCGGCCTGGGTGGAGCAACCTACTGTCAGACCGATGAGAATCGTGATCACATCCACGAGCGGACCCCTTGCGGTTTCTGCAAGCCTCCTCGTTACTCCGCTCTCTTTCAAAAGGTTGCCGAAGAAGAGCATGCCCAGGAGAGGAAGTCCTGACGGCACGATGAAGGCGGTGGTCAGGAAGCCTACGATAGGGAAGATGATTTTCTCCTTCTGGCTGACTGCCCGAGGTGCAGGCATTCTGATGAGGCGTTCCTTCTTTGTGGTCAGGAGCTTCATTATAGGCTTCTGAATCACAGGCACGAGGGCCATGTAGGAATAAGCGGAAACCGCAATGGCTCCCATCAGGTCCGGTGCGAGTTTGGAGGAAAGGAAGATGGCTGTAGGGCCGTCCGCTCCACCGATGATACCGATTGCACCGGCTTCATTGGGAGCAAAGCCCAATGCCAATGCCAGGAGATAGGCTCCGAAAATTCCGCATTGTGCCGCAGCTCCGATGAGGATGAGGCGCGGCTGGGATATCAGGGCCGAGAAGTCCGTCATTGCACCGATTCCGAGGAAGATGAGAGGAGGATACCAGCCCTGCCTGACACCCTGATAGAGGATATTCAGAACTGAGCCGTCCTCATAGACTCCGATATTGAGACCCGGGAACATCGGAATGTTTCCGATAATCATTCCGAATCCGATCGGGACGAGGAGCAGCGGTTCCCACTCTTTCTTGATGGCCAGAGTGATGAACACAATGCCGATGACAATCATCACGAGATGCTGGAATGTCATGTTGCAGAATCCCGTGAACTGCCAGAATTGCTGTAAACTGCTGAAAATCTGACTCATTGCCTGATTATGCGATAGTTACGATCGGGGTGCCGTCTGAAACGGAGTCTCCCTTGGCAACGTGAATCTTTGTAACTGTTCCGGCGCTCTCGGCCTGGATTTCATTCTCCATCTTCATCGCCTCCAGCACGGCTACCTTCTGGCCGGCGGATACCGTGTCGCCTTCCTTTACGGAAACCTCGAGAATCACGCCCGGCATAGGGGCCACAACTGCCTTTCCGGCGCCTGCAGGGGCTGCAGCAGGCTTTGGAGCTGCAACAGGAGCAGGAGCTGCCTGAACTGCCGGAGCAGCCTGTACAGGTGCGGCCTGAACAGGAGCGGCAGGGAGGACATTGTCCATTTCTACCTGATATGAGACGCCGTTCACTGTGACGTCAGCGATATTTCCCTCAGTTGAGTTGATGGCAACATTGTACTCGTTGCCGTTGATCTTGAATTTATACTCTTTCATAATTATCTTGGATATTTGCGGAATCCCTGTTCCTTGTTGTTCCACGCACTCTGATTGTGCCTTATTGTAATGATGTAACTCTCTTTGTCATGAACAGTATCGTTCATGTACCTGTGCATTGCAAGAGCAATGGCGGCATAGACTTCACCTCCGAGTTCGCGGTCCAGAGCCATTCCGATGGCTGCGGCCACCTCCGGAGTCATCTTCCCGTTGCCATTCTTTGCAGTCGGTTTCTTGTCCTTACCGGCCCCGCCAAGGGAAATGCCGAGGAGGGCGAAAAGCCACCACAGCACCAGGAGGGCGGTGAATACCACCGAAATGGATACTACCGTGAGTACCAGGCCGTATGGGTCGTCGTGAGCGAGCTTCTCGCTGCCGGACGTCTTGCCTTTCTGGCCGTTGACCGCCATCGGAGACGGGTCAAGACCACCTTCGACCGGCTCCCAGTTCTGCTGGCGTATGTCGTTGGCCACTCTCGCCGCGGATTTGCCGCAAGGAAGGGTGGCGGGTACTGACAATGAGTCAATGATGGTTCTTCCGTCGTTGCTGACAAGATACACGGTCATTCCCCTGACAATCTCGAAGTCAATGTAGAATGTGCCGTCATTGCTGTCTCCGCTGGCATGGAAGAGGGATACCTGACGCGGACCTATCTTGGTCCTGGAGTCAGTCTTGGATATCTGGCACTTCTTCAGGTCGCTCCTGTCGTCAGTCAGGTAGCAGCCTGCGAAGTTCACCGTGCCCTGAGACTTGTTGTAAATCTCCAGCCATCCGTTCCTCCGTCCGTAGTCATCTACAATTCCGCTGTCCGTTGCCGGCATTATCTCGGAAATGATGAGGTCGCTGACATTCTGGCCTGCGACATTGAATGACAGGACTGAGGCGAGGATGAGGGCGTATGTCAATATTGCCTTTCTCATATCGTCCTTATGGTCTAAAGAGGAAGGTTGTCGTGCTTCTTGGCAGGGATGCTCTGCTTCTTTCCGGCCAGGGATTCGAGAGCCCTGATGACTCTGAACCTGGTGTTGCGCGGCTCGATGATATCGTCAATGTAGCCCATCTTGGCTGCCTGGTAAGGGTTGCAGAAGAGGTCATTGTACTCATTCTTCTTCTCTTCGGCAATCTTCTGCTGCTCAGCAGGGTCCTCTACGGCCTTGATTTCCTTTCCGTAGAGAATCTGCACGGCTCCGTCCGCTCCCATGACAGCAATGTTGGCAGATGGCCAGGCGTAGTTTATGTCTCCGCGTATCTGCTTGCAGCTCATCACGATATGGGCTCCGCCGTAGGATTTTCTGAGGGTTACAGTTACCTTAGGGACGGTAGCCTCTCCGTATGCATAGAGAAGTTTGGCTCCATTGGCAATGATGGCTCCATATTCCTGCTGGGTTCCGCAGAGGAAGCCCGGAACATCCACGAGGGTGACGATAGGAATGTTGAAGGCGTCGCAGAAGCGTACGAATCTGGCAGCCTTCCTGGATGCGTTGATGTCGAGAACGCCGGCGATGACCTTAGGCTGGTTGGCCACGATGCCGACACTTCTGCCGTTCATATGGGCAAATCCGACAATGATGTTGCGGGCATAGCTCTGGTGCACCTCGAAGAATTTTCCGTCATCGACAATGCTCTTTATGACGTAGTACATGTCGTAGGCCTTGTTCGGGCTGTCCGGGATGATGTCATTGAGGCTGTCATCCACCCTTGACACAGGGTCTGATGTCGGAACCACAGGTGCCTCCTCCATATTGTTCTGGGGAAGATAGCTCAGGAGTTCCTTGATGATTCTGATTCCGTCCTCGTCATTCTCTGCCGCGAAATGTGCAACTCCGCTCTTGGTGGCGTGGACGCTGGCTCCTCCGAGGTCCTCGGAAGACACGTTCTCTCCTGTCACGCTCTTCACGACAGCAGGGCCGGTGAGGAACATATAGGAGGTGTTCTTTACCATTACGGTAAAGTCGGTGAGGGCAGGGGAGTAAACCGCTCCTCCTGCGCAAGGACCGAAGATACCTGAAATCTGAGGAACCACTCCGGATGAGAGAATGTTCCTCTCGAAGATTTCTCCGAATCCTGCAAGGGAGTTGATTCCTTCCTGGATTCTGGCTCCGCCCGAGTCGTTAAGTCCGATGCAAGGTGCCCCGTTCCTGGTGGCCATATCCATAACCTTGCAGATTTTCTGAGCCATTGCCTCTCCGAGAGAACCTCCGGAAACGGTGAAGTCCTGGGCGAAAACATATACGAGCCTGCCGTCGATTGTGCCCTGTCCGGTAACGACGCCGTCTCCGTCGAAGTGCTGCTTTTCCATTCCGAAGTTCGTGCATCTGTGCTGTACGAACATGTCGAATTCCTCGAAGCTGCCCTCGTCAAGGAGCAATGCAATGCGCTCACGTGCCGTGAGCTTTCCCTTCTGGTGCTGCGCATCAATTCGTTTCTGTCCGCCTCCCATCGAGGCTTTTGCTCTGCGCTCTGCCAGAATCTTGATATTATCCTGCTGGATACTCATGTAAAATATAATGTATTAAAGTGATACCAAATTTGTTTCTGTAACTTGCAAATATAGTGATTATTTTTCAAAATAATAAAAAACGGCGGACCCATCCAAAGGGTCCGCCGCTCATTCAGTATCTGAATCGCCGCTATTCAGCAGGTTTCATAGTAGAGTAAACATTGGTAACGTCGTCATCGTTCTCGAGAAGGTCGGTAAGCTTGTTCAAAGTCTCCCGCTGCTCCGGAGTGACGTCCTTCAGATCCACGTTAGGAATCCTCTCGAAGCCTCCGGAAACCAGCTCGAAGCCGTTCTCCTCAATGTACTTCTGAATGCCGCCGTAGGACTCGTAGGCTCCGTAGATGACCACGTTCCTGGTGACGTTCTCATCCTCGTCCTCCTGCTCCTCGATGAATACCTCAGGATCGTCGTCGAAATCGCAGAGGGCAAGCTGGAGCTCGTCGATGTCGAGACCTTCCTTGTCCTTGATTCTGAATACGCATTTGTGGTCGAACATGAAGCTTACGCTGCCGCTTGTTCCGAGTGAACCGCCGCATTTGGTGAAGTAGCTGCGGACATTGGCCACAGTCCTGGTATTGTTGTCAGTGGCTGTCTCCACGAGGAAAGCGATGCCGAACGGGCCGTATCCCTCGAATGTAACCTCCTTGAAATCGCCGAGAGTCTTGTCGGTGGCCTTCTTGATGGCCCTCTCGATATTGTCCTTTGGCATATTCTCGTTCCTCGCCTCTGCTATGAGGGCGCGGAGACGCGGGTTGCCGACAACATCAGGTCCGCCCTGCTTTACGGCTATTGTGATTTCCTTTCCGATCTTGGTGAAGGTCTTGGCCATGTGGCCCCAACGCTTCATCTTTCTTTCTTTTCTGAACTCAAATGCTCTTCCCATATTCCGAAAATTTATTTGGATGCAGGTGCGTTCTCAATGCGGCTGATATACTTGTCAATATCATAGCCCTCCATTGACTGAGGATACTGGTCCTTGATTTTCTTGTAGAATCCGAGTGCCTTTTCAGGCTTGCCGAGCTCTTCGCAGACAACACCTGCCTTGAGGAGATAGGAAGCGGCGAAGAGATTGTCAACCACGCCGGCTGCCTTCTCGTAGCATGAAAGCGCGTCATCAAGCTTCTGGAGTCCGGTGTAGGCGTCACCCTTGCAGCCGAGAGCCCTTGCCTTGAGAATCTCATCCTTGCCGTTGTACTTGCCGAGGTAGGACACCGCATTCTCGAAGTTGCCGAGCTGAAGCTCGCAGACACCGGCGTAGAAATATGCGGCTGCGCCAGCCTTGGAACCGTATTCGTCAATCACCTGTGCAAATCCGAGGACATTGCCGTCACCGTTGAGGGCAATGTCATAGTTGCCCGCGCGGAAGCTTGCCTCGGCCGGATACATCTGCTCCTGTGCCTCAGCCCTTCTTGGCTCAGCATAGAACTTGTGATAGCAGAGGATTGCCACGCCGATGATGACGGCGGCTCCGAGTACGCCCCAGATTATCTTCTTGTTCTCATTGAAAAATTTTTCCACGGCGGAGACTTTCTCAGCAACATTCTCCTGCTGCTTTTTCTCCTGGTCTTTAAGTGTAACGTTTGCCATATTGATGTTTAATTTTTTGTTTCAATAATCGATGCGATTCATCGCATAGTCCGCAAAATTACATAATTTTCGGCAATCCTACAACGAGAAGCCGTTAAAATCATTATATTTGCACAAACAATCTGACACATTATATGGCTGTTCTCAAAAAAATGGTCGTTCAGGATTTCAGGAACATTGCTCTGGCGGAACTTGAGTTCTCGTCGAACATCAACTGTATTTCCGGCGGCAACGGTGAGGGCAAGACGAATCTCATAGATGCCATATACTACATGTCAATGACAAAGAGCGCCTCCAATGTGCCCGACCGGGCCTGTGTCAGATACGGGGCGGAATCATTTTCCATTTCCGGCCTGTACTCGATGAAATCATCCGACAGCAGGTTTTCCGTGAGAGTGCCCGGAAACGGAGCCAAGAAACTTGTCCGTGACGAGAAGCCCTGCCCGAGGATGTCCGACCACATAGGCCTGCTGCCGGTAGTCCTTGTGTCTCCGTCGGACGGAGCCCTGGTCAGCGAATCGGGTGAGGAACGCAGGAAGTTCCTGAACCAGGTCCTTTCGCAGATGGACAGCGAGTATCTGGCTGATGTTCAGCAATACAACAAGCTGATATTCCAGCGCAACGCGATGCTCAAGAATGAGGCGCCGGATATGTCCCTGATGGACATTATCGAGGAATCGCTGGCCTATCACGGGCAGAGAATCTTCGAGAAGAGAAAGTCCTTCACCGAAGCTCTGTCCCCAGTCATAGGTCATTATTACTCAATACTTTCCGGTGGAAAGGAGGAGGTCAGGGCGGAATACAGGTCGGATCTCTCCTCATCTTCGCTACAGTCTCTACTTGAGGCGTCGAGACGAAAGGACCAGTACCTTGGATATACGACATCGGGCATCCAGCGGGATGACATCGTATTCCTGATGGACGGTCATCCGATCAGGCGGGACGGTTCACAGGGACAGCAGAAATCATTTCTTGTATCATTGAAGTTCGCACAATATGAACTTATGAAACAGGAATCCGGCGTGCCTCCCACTCTTCTTCTCGATGATGTCTTTGACAAGCTGGATATGGACCGCACCTCCAATCTTCTCGGTCTCGTTGCAGGCAGTGATTTCGGGCAGATTTTCATAACTGACAGCAACAAGGTCCGTCTCTCCGGCATTGTGGACGGAGTGACTGCGGACCGGGCCTACTTCACTGCATCTGGCGGCTGTTTCACAATGGAGGAGGTTTGATATGCAGAGCCGGAGGAAATACGACAATCACGTTTCATTGGAGAGAAAGGACCCTTCCCCGATGTCAGACCTTGTCCCTATGTTTCTGAGACTCAGTGGGATGACGTCTGTCGTCAATGAAAACCTGATTTTGTCGGCATGGGACAAGGTGACTGGAGCCGGCCAATATACATTGAAGAAATATGTCAGGAACGGTACTCTCATCTGCCATATTTCCTCATCGGTAGTCAGAAATCAGCTCTATTTCCAGAAGGAGGAAATCGTGGCAGCCATCAATGCGGAGGTGGCTTCAGATCCGGTGAATGGCGGAAATCAGGGCAACAGGAAATATTTGAAAGGTATAATGTTGAAATAATGAACAGGCAGATTAAAATAGTGGCTGATGAGGCCATTCCCTTCCTGAAGGGAGTATTCGAGCCTTATGCGGAGGTGGTCTACAGGCCCGGCAGACAGATTTGCCGGGAGGACCTGATGGATGCGGATGCATTGATAATCAGGACGAGGACAAGATGTGACGAGAACCTTCTGGAGGGTACCAGGGTGAGGTTCATCGCCACTGCTACAATTGGAGATGACCACATTGATTTTCCGTATTGCGACTCGCGCGGCATCATAGTCAGAAATGCTCCGGGCTGCAATGCCGGGGGAGTTACGGAATATGTCTTTTCGGCTTTGTTCGGACTTGCCTCACGCCGGGCAATCAACTTGCAAGGCGGTACTCTCGGAATTGTCGGAGTGGGTCACGTGGGCAGTATGGTCGAGAGGATGGGGCTTGCGCTCGGGTTCAAGGTGCTCAAATGCGACCCTCCGAGGGCAGAGGCTGAAGGTTCATACGGATTCTGCGACTTGGATACTCTTCTTGCTGAATCACAGATAGTTACGCTTCATGTTCCATTGGATGAGACTACCCGTGGAATGGCTGACAGGGATTTCTTTGCCAAGATGCAGCCGGGCGCTTTCTTCATCAATGCGGCAAGGGGCGAGGTGGTCTGCGAGGATGCCCTGCTTGAGGCCATCCCCAAGCTGGGACCTGTAATCATTGACACGTGGAACAACGAGCCGAACATCAATCTTGAACTGATGGACAAGGCTGCCATTGCCACTCCTCATATTGCAGGTTATTCCTACCAGGGCAAGCAGAACGGCACGGCTGCCGCAGTCAGGGCAGTGGCGCATTATTTCGGCATTACGCAGTTGTACGAATTTTTCCCAAAGACGGAGCTTGCTGAGAATGAGGCTGTTAAGCTGGACCTCAGGGGAATGAACCAAGGGGAGATAGCAGCCGTTTTCCAATACAATTATCCGATCTTTACGGATGATTTCATGCTCAGGCTTCACCCGGAGGATTTTGACAAGCTCAGGTCGGAGTACAATTACCGGCGCGAAGTGTTTATTGATTAAAACCACATAATGATTATGTTTGAACAGAATGACGTAAGGCAGATTGAGGAACGAGGTTCTTCAGTCTCTGAAGTTGAGGCTCAGGTCGAGCGTTTCAGGAAGGGTTTTCCGTGGCTTGAGATTATTGCTCCGGCTACCCCTGAAAATGGTATCAGAGTTCTGGGGGACAAGGCTGCGGAAGAAGCGGTAACCTATTATGAAAATGCTTCTGTGGCCGGAAAATGCAAGTTCGTGCCGGCTTCCGGTGCGGCTTCCAGAATGTTCAAGGATATTTTCGCGGGACTTTCCGCACTTGAAGACGGGAAGGATCCCGGTGCGGATTCTTCTGTGGGCAAATTGGCGTCAGCCATTGAAAAGTTCGCGTTCTATACTCCGGAAACGTTTGGAACACCGGAGGACAGTGCGGATTATCGTCGCAATGTGGCTGAGAAGGTGCTGACTGACAAGGGCCTCGGTTACGGTTCCAAGCCTAAGGGAGTTATCCGTTTCCATCGATATCCGGATGGGGAATGCAGGACTGCATTTGCAGAGCATCTCATTGAGGCACAGGATTATATGCGCAATGCAGATGGCTCGGCAAATATTGTATTCACCATTTCTCCTGAGTTCGGAAAACTCTTTGATGCGGCCCTTGACGAGGTGAGGGCGGCTTACGAGGCCAGGTACGGGGTCAAGTTCAATATTTCATTTACCTGTCAGGAGAAATCCACTGACACTGTCGCCGTTGACCTCAAGAACCGTCCTTTCCGCACGGAGGAGGGTGAGCTTCTGTTCAGACCTGCCGGCCACGGAGCTCTCATTTACAATCTGAATGCGATAGAGGATGAACTTGTATCCATCAAGAATATTGACAATGTTTCCAATGACAGGTTCCTGCCTGTTACGGCAAAGTACAAGAAGGTGCTGATGGGAGTAGCTTTGAGCCTCAGGGACAGGATTTTCGGATATCTCAATGCCCTGGATGCAGCAGGGGACACTGATTGCTCCGCCCTTTGTGACGAAATCGAGAAGTTCCTCGCGGACGAGCTCAGCATAACATTGCCTGCAACCGCAAGCCTTGCTGAAAGAGTGGCAATTCTCAGGTCCAAGCTTGACCGCCCGATCAGGGTCTGCGGAATGGTACGCAATCAGGGAGAGCCGGGTGGCGGTCCTTTCATAGTGAAGTCAAGGGACGGCTCGTCCAATCTCCAGATTCTTGAGAGTGTGCAGATCAATATGGGGGATGAGGCCTCGAGGGAGATGCTTGCAGGGGCCACGCATTTCAATCCGGTGGACCTTGTATGCTGCCTGAGGAACTACAAGGGCGAGAAGTTCAATCTTCTGGACTATGTGGACCAGGATGCGGGCTTCATCAGTTCAAAGAGTTATCAGGGCAGGGAACTCAAGGCTCTCGAACTGCCAGGTCTGTGGAACGGCTCGATGAGCGACTGGAATACCTGCTTCGTGGAGGTTCCGCTTGAAACATTCAACCCGGTCAAGGTCGTTCTGGACCTTCTGAGACCGGCTCATCAGGGAGAATGATATGTTGGGAAGAATCCTCAGATATCTGGCAGTCGCCTTTTGCATTGCCTTTGTATCGTCCTGCATGGCGGACGAGGACTCCTTGCTTATGGACGGTGATGTGCCTTGTACGGTGAAGGTCGCCGGCATTGTGGCTGACGGAACCGTGATGACTCCGCTCTCATCCGTCGATGTAAGGCTCGAACTGTATGCGCCAGGCGCTTCCTCCGCTCATTCTTCAGTCTCCACAAGGACCGACGATGGCGGAAGGTATGAACTGGAGGTTGTTTATGACAATACGGGAGACAGATGTTTCGTCACCGTACCAGCCTGCAGCCATCTTGGCATACGGTACAAGGAATACAAAGTGGAAGTAATACTTTTCAAGGACAGTACCGGGTATGATGAGGTGACCTCAACTTTCAAGGTGGGGAATCTTCCTATTGTCCTGACAAGGGAATAACCTATTCGTTGACAATTACTTGCCTGCCTCCGGTGGATCTCCATTCACCGGGGGTCTTTCCTTTATACAGCCTGAACTGTTTGTAGAAATTGGACTTGTCGGTGAATCCCACCTTTCTTCCGATGCTTTCAAGTGATTCGCCATTATTGCGGAGGATGAGTTCTGCCGCGAGCCTGACACGTACACGGTTGCGCCATTTGTTGAATCCCTCGGTGCTGACATTGCCGAAATAGTCCTTAATCTCGGATGCTTCAACGCCGAGGCCTGCGGCTATAGTCTTCATTGTGAACGGTTTCAACAGATTGGTTTCAATGGCTGCCCATTGATCTATGGCTTTCGCAATGCCGGATTCCTCGAGATAATCCGGGGCCGTTTCCACCTCATTGGCAATATCATTCCTGAGATGTCTGCGTTTGCGTGATACTCCGAACAGGAAATACTTCAGGGGCTCCGGTATCCTTGCCCTGCAGACTGTCCTGCATATGCTTTTGCGCATTGAATAGTTCATGGTTTCTACTGGCTGGTTTCGGTCAAAATTAAAAAAAAGAGGGTGACTTTGCGGCCACCCTCTGCTATGATGTTGGATGATGGATTTACCATCCGAGAACGTAGGAGAAAATGAGAGGGGCCACGATTGTCGCATCTGACTCGACAATGAATCGAGGAGTGTCGACATCGAGTTTTCCCCAGGTAATCTTCTCGTTCGGAACTGCTCCTGAATATGAACCGTATGAGGTGGTGCAGTCTGAAATCTGGCAGAAATATGCCCAGAGCGGAACGTCAGGCCACTCGAGGTCCTGAGCCATCATCGGGACAACGCAAATCGGGAAGTCACCGGCTGTACCTCCGCCAATCTGGAAGAATCCTACTCCCTGACCGCCGCAGTTCTCACGATACCACTCGGTGAGGAAGATCATTGTCTCGATACCGTTCTTGATCATTGAGGTCTCGAACTCTCCGCGGATGCAGTGTGCGGTGAAGATGTTTGCAGTGGTGCAATCCTCCCATGCGGGAACTACAATCGGAATGTTCTTCTCACAGGCTGCGAGCACCCAGCTGTCCTTAGGGTCAATCTCATAGTACTGCTCGAGAACGCCGCTGCGGATGAGCTTGTAGATTACCTCCCAAGGGAAGAGTCTCTCGCCATTGGCCTTCATCTCATTCCAAACCTCTACGAGATGGTGCTCCAGACGGCGGAATGCCTCCTCCTCAGGGATGCAGGTATCTGTAACGCGGTTCATATGGTTGTCGAGAAGCTCCTTCTCCTGTGCCGGAGTGAGATCCCTATAGTTGGGAACCCTGTAGTAGTGGTTGTGTGCCACGAGGTTCATGATGTCCTCCTCGAGGTTGTTTGCGGAGCAGGATACAATCTGAATCTTGTCCTGACGGATCATCTCGGCGAGTGAAAGTCCGATTTCGGCAGTTGACATTGCTCCTGCCATTGCAAGCATCATCTTGCCACCCTTGTTCATGTGCTCGTCATAGGCCTTGGCTGCGTCAACTAGAGCCGCCGAGTTGAAATGACGGTAATGATGGGTAATGAAATTTGAAATAGGTCCTTTTTCCATTTTCAATTCAATTTTACATAAGTTCGGCAAAGTTAGCAAAGTCTTTTCAATTTACGAAAGAAGATGCTTAAGTTTTTGGGGGATATTTATCTGCATGCGGATTACCCGCGCCCGTCAGACCGGTAATGACGAGAATTCTGTACGATTGTCCACTTTACACAAACCTGATTCTGAACGACATAGAGGCATTGTCCCCGGCGGATCCGGAAATTTCCCGGTTGCCCTCATGCCTGATGCAGAGGGGAGTCCTGTCGGCAAGTTCCACGGCGATGAAGTCGCCGGTGCGGATGTAGAGCCGTTTCGTAGCTTCGCAGACGGCATTGTCCAGGAGACTTGCGGCCTGAACTTCAGCTTCAAAGATATTTACCCCGTCCATCTTCACTGTGAAGGAAAGTCCATCTGCCTCCTCAATGCTCAATTTCGGATCGGGCAGGAATGAAGTATGGTCCAGTGTCAATGCTTCGGCATATTCCTCCGGACCGTCCCCGATATGGTCGGCAGGGTAGAGCAGGACGCCGTAACCTACTCTGTCATAATATCTTCGGACAAAACGCTCACCGACGCTGCGCCCAGGCTTGCAGACACGGGCGAAGACCACGGGAGTCCATTCGTAACTTTCCGTAAAATCAGGAGGGAAGAAATCCTCATTGTCCTTCTCCCAGGTCGTATCCGGCCGGGTGACAAAGTGCCCTCCGTATGTTCTGACTATTATGTTCAACGCTGGTGCTTGTCTCCGCCGAAATGCTGGAAAAGGAGTTGGGTGGCATCATCGAAGTCCTTGCCTTCCAATGGCTTGCGGCTCTGTCTTGCGACTGCCTTCTTCTCCGCCTCGAACTGCTGCCTCAGGACCTCGAACTGTCTCTTGGTGTCTAGGGTGAACTCTCCGTTCTGAATCCAGGCGAAATATGACGGTTCAGTGCGGTAAACCTCGCGTGCAGTCTTTCCCTTGTGTTTTCCGAAACTGATGATGGCTTCCCCGTCCTTTCCGACAAGAAGCCTTCCGGCATAGTCCACGGTCTTCGGGCGGCCTGCGAAGTTGGCAAGGAAATCAACATTGTTCTTAAGCTGGTCCGGATATCTGTCCAACTGGCCTTTGAGAACCTCGTAGGTGGCGAGGGTGTCGGCCTCGGCGGTGTGCGCATTCTCGAAATCCTGGCCTCCGCAGTAGAACCTGTATGCTGCCCTGAGGTTTCTTGGCTCCATTGCGTGGTATATGGTCTGGACGTCCACCATCTTCTTTTCGTGGAGGTTCAGTTCAATGTTCTTGTTCAGGAAAAGACGGACCCTCTCGATTTCCTCTGCCAGCATCGGGAGGTCGAACTTTGTGGAGTTGAACCCTGCCAAGTCGCTGTCCTTCAGCCATTCCACCACTTCGTCCACCACCTCATGGAATTTCGGGCATCCTGTAAGGTCCTCGTCCTTCAGTCCGTTGACCTCGCTTGCGCTCGGGTTCATCGGCTGCTGGCATCTTGCCACGTAGTTCCACGGACAGAGCTTCCAGGTCTTGATTCTCTGTTCCCCGTCCGGGAATATTTTCACGAAACTTAACTCTGCAATGCCGTCGGCAGCAATATTCAACCCTGTACTCTCGATGTCGAAGAACAGGAGCGGTCTTTCAAGATTTAGATTCATTCCAATGATGTTTATCGGATGTCCTGCAGCCTATTTCACCATGATAGGCATCACGATGCCGAATACTTTCTCAGACTTGGCATCCTCCTCTGAAGGCATCATCAGGGCGGAACGTCTTCTGTCGGCGAACTTCATTACCACCTCGTCGCAGCTGAGATTTGAAAGCATCTCAATGATGTGGGTGGACTTGAAGCCAATCTGAAGGTCGCTGCCCTCATACTGGCATCCAATCTTTTCGTGTGCTGCAATCTCGAAGCCGAGGTCCTGGGCGGAAATCTCGATGAATCCCGGCGTAAGGTCGAACTTGATGTGGTTAGAAGCCTTCGGGGAACAAACGGAGATGCGTCTCACGGTATTGAGAAGCACGGTCCTGTTTATTTTGAGGATATTGGAATTGTTCTGCGGAATGATTGTCCTGTAGTCAGGATATTTGCCGACAACGAGGCAGCAGATTATCACAGTGCCGTCATATCTGAATACCACTGTCCTGGAGTCAAAGGTCACGTTCACGGATTCCACGTCCTTCCCGATAATTGACTTGATTACAGCGGCGTGCCTCTTGTTCAGGATGAATGAGCAAGGGTTCTCGGCCTTCACATCGTCTGCAGTGTAGCAGGTGAGCTTCTGGAGGTCAGAGGCTACGAGAGTTGTGGAATCCGGGGAAATGTCGAAGAAAATACTGTTCATCACAGGACGGTTGTCCTCGTCCGAGGACGCATATATAGTCCTGCTGATTCCATCTGCCAATGTCATTGCCGGGAACTCGACTGAAACTGCGTCCGGGCCTGTTGTCTGGCACTCCGGGTAGTCGTCCGGGTTGAAATACGGGAGGGAAGACTCTCCGCTTGCCCAGGCGCACTCGAACTGGTTCTCGCTGATCGTCCTGATGGTGAGAGGCTGGTCCGGCAACTCCCTGAGGAGATCGTTAAGCTGCCTTGCAGGTACTGCGATTCTGCCGTCACCCTCCTTGTTCTCGACCGCAATCGTGGTCTTCATGGTGATTTCCTTGTCAGATGCGGTAACCTCGAGGATGTCACCGTTGAGGGAGAAGAGATAGTCTTCGAGTATAGCTTCCGTCGTCTTGGACGGGATGGCCTTTGAAACTGTCAGAAGTCCTTTCAGAAGTTCTGAGCTTGATACAATGAATTTCATATCTGAATGTCCTTTTTATTCAAAAAACGGCGCGAGTCCTGTTCGGAATACGTGCAACGACAAAGATAATCAAAATTCCTGACTTCTGGCATATAATTTGATTTTTCAGCCCCTCGGTTTTCCAAACAGGGGAAACCGCAGATTCAGAAACAATTAAAACAGAAAACTATATGAACAAGTCATTCATTACAGTCTGCGCATCGGCCATTGTAGCCGGTCTCACAGCATTCGGAGTTGTAAAAGCTTGCGTACCTGGTGAAAATGCGGGTTCTGCTGTCATTTCTTCCGACGGTGCGGCCTACAGGACTGTCAATCTGTCACAGACTGATTATCCTGATTTCACATACGCGGCAGAATCCGCAGTCGATGCTGTCGTATATGTCAAGGTGACAATCAAGCAGCAGCAGAATTATACATTGGACCCGTTCTTCCGCTTCTTCTTCGGGGATCAGGCTACTCCTCAGTCAAGGGAGCAGCAGGGCAGCGGTTCAGGCGTCATTATCCGTCCGGACGGCTATATCGTGACCAACAATCACGTGGTTGACGGGGCAACCAAGGTTGAGGTGACATTGAACAACAACAAGACCTATCCTGCAACCATCGTCGGTACTGACCCTGCCACTGACGTCGCCATCATAAAGATTGATGCTGACGGTCTTCCGGTGGTTCCTTTCGGGGATTCGGATGAGTTGAGGCTAGGCCAGTGGGTCATTGCAATCGGCAGTCCATACGACCTCAGGTCCACAATCACAGCCGGTATTGTCAGCGCAAAGGGTCGTCAGATGCCTCACTACAACGGTGAATTCAAAATCGAGTCATTCATCCAGACCGATGCCGCCGTCAACCCTGGCAACAGTGGCGGCGCACTTGTGAACCAGAAGGGCGAACTTGTCGGAGTGAATACGGCAATTATTTCACAGACAGGTTCTTACACCGGATATTCATTCGCCATTCCTTCCAATATTGTGAGGAAGATTGCTGACGATCTCATTGATTTCGGAAGTGTCAAGAGAGCCCTTCTCGGCGTGACTATGTCGGCTATTACTGATGAAAAAGCGAAAGAATTGAAACTTTTTTCTCCAAATGGTGTATATATAGAGGAGGTTTTGGAAGGCGGTGCTGCTGACAAGGCCGGAATTAGGAAGGGCGATGTACTCGTCAAGGTTGATTCCACGGCCATCACCACTCCTTCATCCTTGCAGGAAAAGGTTAATTCATACAATCCTGGGGACAAGGCTTCGGTTACTGTCATCAGAGGAGGAGACGAGAAGGTTCTGGAAGTGACTTTCCAGGGAACGTCCACTGAGACAGGTACTAAGGATATTGACGGTTCCACCGCTTTTTACGGCTCCAAAATCAAGGAGGCGTCGAAGGAAACTCTTGCGGCTCTCGGTCTGAAGTCCGGTGTCGAGATTGTTTCCGTGGGCCCGGGCAAAGTCCAGGAAGCCGGTGCCAAGGAGGGTTTCATCATCCTTTATGTGAATGACCAGCCTGTAAGCAAGGCCGAGGATGTGATAAACATCGTGAAGAAGGCGAAGAGGGCTGTGTATATCGAGGGCGTGACTTCTTATGGCAAGGCCGCTTACTTCGCTTTTGGAAAGGATTAGAACCAAAAGCAATATATGAGACAACTTAAGATTACAAAATCGATCACCAACAGGGAGAGCGCGTCACTTGACAAGTATCTCCAGGAAATAGGAAGAGAAGAGCTGGTTTCACCTGAGGAAGAGGTGGAGCTGGCTCAACGCATCAGGAAAGGTGATCAGAAGGCACTTGAAAAACTTACAAAGGCGAACCTAAGATTCGTCGTTTCAGTAGCAAAACAATATCAGAACCAGGGACTCAGTCTCCCGGATCTGATCAATGAGGGCAACCTCGGCCTCATCAAGGCCGCCGAGAAATTCGATGAGACAAGGGGATTCAAGTTCATCTCCTACGCCGTGTGGTGGATCCGCCAGTCCATTCTTCAGGCCCTTGCCGAGCAGTCCCGTATTGTCAGGCTCCCTCTCAACCAGGTGGGCTCATTGAACAAAATCAACAAGGCCCTCTCCAAGTTCGAGCAGGAGAACGAGCGCCAGCCTTCAAGCGAGGAACTCTCCGAGATGATCGATGTCCCGAAGGACAAGATTTCCGACACCCTCAGGGTATCCGGCCGCCACGTGTCCGTGGATGCTCCGTTCGTTGAGGGCGAGGACAACAGCCTTCTTGACGTGCTTCCCAACGACGATTCCCCTAGCGCTGACCGCGGCCTTGTCAACGAGTCACTCAATACCGAGATTGAAAGGGCGCTCTCCACTCTCTCAAGCAGGGAGAGGGAAATCATCAAGTCCTTCTTCGGAATCGGTTGCCAGGAAATGACCCTCGAGGAAATAGGAGAGCGTTTCGGCCTCACCCGCGAGCGTGTGCGCCAGATTAAGGAAAAGGCCATCAGAAGGCTCAAGAGCCCATCCAGAAGCAAGCTTCTCAAGGGTTATCTCGGTTAAAAATTAACGAACATTGGAATGACACCAGAAACATTTATACAGACTAAGGCCGCAGAGGCCATCAAGAGCCTTTACGGCGCCGATGTCGAGCAGGGCTCTCTTCAGGTTCAGGTTACCAGGAAGGAGTTCGAGGGGGATTACACTCTCGTGGTGTTCCCGCTCCTGAAAGTTTCCCATTCATCGCCTGAGAACACTGGCAATGCCATCGGAGGATGGCTCCGGGAGAATGTGTCGGAGATTGCAGGCTACAACTGCGTGAAGGGCTTTCTCAATATTTCATTTTCCCCGCTCTATTGGAATGAACTCTTCACGGACATATTGTCCGCCAATAACTTCGGCCAGCTTCCGTCCACAGGTCAGAACATTATGGTCGAGTTCTCATCGCCGAACACCAACAAGCCGCTTCATCTCGGCCATATCAGGAACAATCTCCTTGGGGACTCGGTTTCAAGGCTTCTCAAGGCCTGCGGCAACAATGTGATGAAGGTGACCCTCGTCAATGACAGGGGAGTGCATATCTGCAAGTCAATGCTGGCCTGGCTGAAGGCGGGCAACGGTATTACCCCGGAGAATTCCGGCAAGAAGGGCGACCACCTCGTAGGCGACTGCTATGTGGCATTCAACGACATCTACAAGAAGGAAGTTGACGGACTTGTTGCCGGCGGAATGTCCAAGGACCAGGCCGAGAAGGAGGCTCCATCCCTGAAGGAGGCCCACGAGATGCTTGTGAAATGGGAAGAGGGCGACAAGGATGTCAGGGAGCTCTGGAAGACAATGAACGGCTGGGTGATGGACGGCTTCGACAAGACCTACAGGGAGCTCGGCATTTCATTCGACAAGACGTATTTCGAGTCTGAGACATATCTCCTCGGCAAGGAGTTGGTACAGAAGGGACTGGATATGGGCGTGTTCGTGAAGGACCCGGACGGTTCGGTATGGTGCGACCTCACCGCGGACGGACTTGACAGGAAACTCCTGCTCAGAAGCGACGGAACTTCGGTCTACATGACCCAGGACCTCGGAACCGCAGAGAGGAGATTCTCTGAATACAAGCTTGACAGTCACGTTTATGTTGTCGGCAATGAGCAGAACTACCATTTCCAGGTGCTCAAGCTCATTCTCGGAAAGCTCGGATTCAAGTGGGCGGATGACATTTTCCATCTTTCCTACGGTATGGTTGAGTTGCCTGAAGGCAAGATGAAGTCCCGTGAGGGTACCGTTGTCGATGCTGATGACCTTCTGGAGCAGATGTACGATGAGGCGAGGAAGACCTCCGAGGAATCCGGCAAGCTCGCCGATATGTCAGATGACGAGAAGGCCCAGCTTTACAGGATGATTGGTCTCGGAGCCCTCAAGTACTTCATCATCAAGGTGGATCCTAAGAAGACAATGCTCTTCAACCC
>JALFFZ010000070.1 GCA_022777585.1 Bacteroidales bacterium
TTCCTTGCCATCCCGGGCGCAGCAACCGGACCGGTCCTCTTCATTGTCGGTGTGATGATGATGAGTCCTGTGAAGGATATTGACTGGGGCGACTATTCAGAGTCAATCCCGGCCTTCGTCACAATGCTTCTCATGCCTCTCACATACAGCATCTCCGACGGAATCATGCTCGGTATGATATCATTCGTGCTTCTCAACGCCATCTCGGGCAAGTTCAAGAAGATTTCCGTGATGATGTGGATTCTGGCAGTTCTTTTTATCCTGAGATATATTCTTGTATAGTATTGAATATCAGATATTAAGAGTTTTTGATGTTTTGACAAATGGCGTTCTGCGGTTGTAGAACGCCATTTGTCAAAAACTATGTTGAAAACTTTAATCTCCGTTTTCTTTTGATATGGAGGCCAAAGTTTCTACATTTGCACCAAGTATCTGCATACCGCAATTCTTACCATTTTTACAAGTTTTAAACGATAATCATATAACATCTTCACACAATGGACGTAAGGAAGACTAATGGCTCTGTTGAAGAGTTTGACAAGGATAAACTGATGCGCGGAATCCGCGAGGCCTACAGGACCGCCGGCGAGAAATGCCCGGAGGAAGTTGTCGTTTCTGTAGTGGACAATCTCTACATCTATGACAAGATTTCCAGCCGCGAGATCAGGCGTCAGGTTGTCGAGTCCCTGATGTCCATAAACAAGAAGGTCGCCCTCGCATACATCGAGAAATTTGACCAGGGTCTCGATCTCAGAAAGAAGCGGGACTTCATCCGTGACTATATCAAGGCATCGAACGCCGCCACAGGCTCCAAGTTCGACGCCAATGCCAATGTTACCCGCAAGAACATCGTGACACTCGGTCAGGAGCTCTACAAGGAGAACAATATCAAGCAGAACCGCTACATCATGAAGGACAAGATCAAGGCGATGTACGGCAGAAAGCTTGCTGACCAGTATATCGAGGACCTCGAGAGCCACGTTCTCTACAAGCACGACGAGAGCGGTACTCCGGGATACCCTTACTGTGTGGCCATCACCATGTATCCTTTCCTCGAGAGCGGTCTCAAGGAGCTCGGCGGAGTGTCCATTGCCCCTACCGACCTCAAGTCGTTCTGCGGAGAGTTCATCAACCTCGTGTACTCGGTGTCATCCCAGTTCATGGGTGCAGTGGCTACACCTGAGTTCCTGATGTATTTCGACTACTTCGTCAGGAAGGATTACGGTGACGACTATCTGAGCCGTCTCGACGAGGTGGTGGAGAACAATCTCAAGAAACGTACTCTCGTCAAGGTCATTGACAATTATTTCCAGCAGGTCGTACATTCCATGAATATGCCGGCCGGCAACAGGGGATACCAGACAGTGTTCTGGAACATCGGCTACTTCGACGAGCCTTATTTCCGTGGCGTGTTCGGCGATTTCAGATTCCCGGACGGATCCGCACCTAAGTGGGAGACCCTTTCCTGGATTCAGAAACATTTCATGAACTGGTTCAACGAAGAGAGGAACAACTATATCCTCACCTTCCCGGTCGAGACAATGGCGCTGCTTACCGACGGCGGAGACGATTTCGCTGACAAGGAGTATGCTGACTTCACGGCTGAGATGTGGGCCAAGGGACACAGTTTCTTCTGCTATATTTCCAACAGCCCGGACAGCCTCTCGAGCTGCTGCCGCCTGCGCAACTCACTCACAGACCTCGATACCTCGGATGCGGACCATAACCATACCACTCACCAGTACTCAATGGGTACAGCGTCCGTGGCCACCGGCTCCAAGTCCGTGATGACCATAAACCTGAACCGCATTATCCAGATTGCCGCCAGGAAGTACTTCAAGGAGGCTCTCAATGTGGAACTCCCTGCAGGCCAGCCAGTTCCTGCCGACCTCAAATACGACAGGGCCGAGCTCTACAAGGTCATTGACGCAGAGATCAGCGAGATGACACAGAAGGTCCACAAGTATCAGAACGCATTCAATGAGATTATCAAGGACTTCCTCGCAGCCGATATGCTCGATGTTTACAAGGCCGGCTTCATCGATATGCGCAAGCAGTATCTTACCGTCGGTGTGAACGGACTTACCGATGCCGCCGAGTTCCTCGGACTCACAATTTCTCCTAACGACGATTACAAGGAGTTTGTGAACACTATCCTCGAGACCATCAACGTGGCCAACCGCAAGGACAGGACCAGGGATGCGATGTTCAATACCGAGTTCGTGCCTGGCGAGAATCTTTCAGGAAAGAACTACAAGTGGGATGCAAAGGACGGATTCTTCGTTTCGCCTAAGCACAATATGTACAGCTCCTACTTCTACAATCCTGAGGATGAGTCACTTTCAATGATTGACAAGTTCAAGATGCACGGCGAGGACTATGTCAAGTATCTCGACGGCGGTTCCGCCCTGCACATGAACATTGCAGAACACCTTACCCAGGATCAGTACCGTCAGCTTCTCAAGGTTGCAGCGCATTACGGGACGAACTATTTCACATTCAATTGCCGTAACACTGTCTGCAACGAATGCGGCTACATCAGCAAGGATACTCTCCATGAATGTCCGAAATGCGGAAGCAGGAATCTGGACTATCTTACCAGGGTGATCGGGTACCTCAAGCGCGTATCCTCATTCAGCGAGATGCGTCAGGAGGAGGCTGCACACAGATTCTACGTTGCTGAATAGGTTGACCGTACAATATGATTAAATACGTACCTGAGATGACCAATGTGGTCCTTGAGGAGATTCCCGACAGGCTCACATTGGCCATCGACATATCGAACTGCACCGGCCTGTGTGAGGGTTGCCATTCTCCGTTTTTAAGGCGTGACGTGGGTGTGGAACTTACTCCGGAAGCCATTGATTCCCTTATTGCCGACAACTTCGGCATTAACTGCTTCCTCTTCCTGGGAGAGGGCAATGACCACGACGCTCTGATGTCCGCCGCCACCTATATCCGCAGCTCCTATCCTTCTCTGGAACTCGGAATCTACTCCGGCCGGGAAAGTGTGGAGGAAGATGTATGGGAACTCTTCGATTATGTGAAAATCGGGCCTTTCCGCCCTTCCTGCGGCCCTCTGAACAAGACTACCACCAATCAGCGTCTCTATCACGTCCTCCGCAATCCGGACGGGACCCGGACAGTGGACGACATCACCGCCCGCTTCTGGCACAGGGGCATTGAGGCTTCGTCATCCCTGGCCTGACCGGGAATCTACCCCTTCTTGAAAATCCTGTAGCCCGTCATTGCAATGAAGATGCTCATCAGCGGGCTTATGATATTGAAGAAGCAGAATGGCAGGTAGGTGATGGTAGGCACGCACAGGATTGTGGCCTGGGTCATTCCGCAGCTGCTCCAAGGGAAAAGTGGTGAGGTTACGGTTGAGGAGTCTTCCACCGCACGGCTCAGCAGCCTGCTCTCATAGCCACGTTTCGCATAGATGTCCTTGTAGATGTCCGATGTGAGGATAATCGAGAGGTACTGGTCCGAAATCAGACCGTTGAGAGCCACTCCGGTCGTGACAGTCGAACCTACCAGACCGACCCGGCTATTTGTCATTGGCAGGAGGAGGGAGGCCAGATGGTGCAGCATTCCGCTCGCCTTCATGCAGCCTCCGAAACACATTGCGCAGATGATGAGATAGACGGTGTTCAGCATACCTACCATACCTCTGGAAGATACCAGGGTATCCACTTCAGCGACTCCTGTATTGACTGATACAGAGTCATATATGGTCTTCACCACGCCTGTGAACAATGTTCCGGCATTGCTTTGACCGCCCACTCCGAGAGCATTGAGAGTGTTTTCCCCGATTTCGCTGATGATGTGTGGCTGGAGAATCAATGCGCATATTGTGGCAATGAGAATCGACAGTCCGAGCACAGTCAGGGCCGGCATTCTCCGTGCAATCATAACTCCCGTCAGAACCGGCACGACCAATGTCCACAGGGAAATGTTGAACTTCGATGCCAATGTCTCCGTGTAAACCGAAATTTGCGCCGGTGCGCCACCGGTATGGAGAAATCCAAGCACGAGGAAAATCACCAATGTAATTACAAAAGACGGTACAGTGGTGAACATCAGATACTTGATGTGCGAGAACAGGGGAGTCCCGGCTATGGACGAGGCCATTACGGTGGTGTCCGAAAGCGGGGAAATCTTGTCTCCGAAATAGGCTCCCGAGATAATGGCTCCGGCAATCATCCCTTCGCTGAATCCCAACGCCTTGCCGATTCCGAGCAATGCCACGCCGATGGTTGCAATCGTAGTCCACGAGCTTCCTATCATCACGGACACAAGGGCGCAGATGAGACAGGCTGTGACAAGGAAAATCTTCGGCGAAATGATTTTCACACCGTAGTATATCAATGACGGCACAGTCCCGCTCATTGTCCAGGTCCCCGAGATTCCTCCGATGAGGAAGAGGATGACAATGGCGGTAGTGACGTCACCGATATTGCTCCTGATGGCGGCCTCGAAGTCCTTCCACGGCTTCTTGAACAGCCACATTGCAAGCCAGACGCAGACTCCTGCCGAGAAAAGCAGGGCCACCTGGCTGGCTCCAAGTATTGCATCGCTCCCGAAAATGCTGATATTCAGGGCAAGCAGTATTATCAGAATGACAAAAGGTATGAGGGATATGGATGTCCTTATTATTGAAGCTCGTTTCATCTGCAGTAGTTATGTCCCTGTCGTCTTGACAACAGCGCTTGCGCCTATCCGAAAATGTTCTTGTGAATCAGCGATACGACCGCATCAAGCGATTCCCTGTCCACTACAAAGCTGATATTGACATAGGATGCGCCCTGCGAAATCATATAAATCTTGTAATCCTTGAGCGGGGCGAATGTCCTCTCAAGAATGCCGTTGACATTGTCCAGATTCTTTCCGATGACGCTGACCTGGGCCTTGTTGCTGTCCACAACAACCTCCGCGAAGGTGGAAAGTTCCTCCACTACCTTGTCAATGTTCTGGGAACCTGCATCCACGGTAACGGAAATGGTGGCCTCGGATGTGCTGATGAGATCAACGGAGACATTGTTCCTGCTGAAAATCTCGAACACGTGCATAAGGAAGCCGGCAACATTGATCATCTTGGTAGAGAAGATATTGATTACCAATATGTTGCTCTTGCTGGAAACGGACTTTACGCCATCCTCTATGAAACTGCTCTGGAGAATTGCAGTGCCCTTCCCTGAAGGATTCATGGAGTTCAGGACGTAAATCGGGATGTTCTTCTTCACGGCCGGCTCAATGGTCATAGGGTGGAGGACCTTGGCTCCGAAATGAGCCATCTCTGCAGCCTCCTCAAATGAAATCTTGTCGAGACTGACAGTATTCTCGACCTTGCGCGGGTCCGCTGTCTTGACTCCGTCCACGTCTGTCCATATTTCAATGACCTCGGCATCCACTGACATTCCTATGAGGGATGCCGTGTAGTCGGAGCCGCCGCGGCCGAGCACTGTGGGCTCCCCTTCAGCTGTGGCCGATACGAAACCCTGTGTAATTACTGCGTCCATATCCGGAGTATAGGTCTCTGCCACCTCGCGGCTGACATTCTTAATAATCTCCTCTGTCTGAGGCTCTCCCTTCAGGAAGTTATTGTCGGTGATGATCATCTTCCTGGAATCCATCAGTCTTGTCCTGATACCTCTGGCGTTCATTGCGCAGCAGATAACATTGGAAGAGAGGTATTCACCGTTGCCGATGATTACGGCCTTGCTCCTTTCGGAGAGTTCCCCGAGGGCGCATACCGCATTGACGAAATATTCCAGATTGTCGCAGAGACGGTTGACTCTTGCGCAAGCGTCGGCGAGGATTTCCGCATTGTCCGGAATGAGCTCTGCCGCCAGATTCAGATGGCGCTCTCTGAGCTGTCTGAGCAGTTCCGCAGCTCCTTCATTGTCCTTTTCCTTAGCTTTGTCGGAAATTTTGTACAGAAGGTCCGTGACCTTTGACAATGCCGATACGACAACAATAGGTCTCTGCTGGAGTTTGCTCTCTACAATGCCGATGGTGCGGGTGATGGCTGCACAGTCTGCTACAGAGGTCCCGCCGAATTTCATTACAATCATAGTCCGTATTTATATTTTTGCATCAAAGTCGCAAATATACGGAAAAAATGCGGAACGGCCATCAGGGAGAGCCGATTATATCTTTGACTTTCAAGACAAAAAATGAGGATGACCTTCCGGTCACCCTCAGATATCTGGTCGGGATGATGCGACTCGAACGCACGACCCCTACGTCCCGAACGTAGTGCGCTAGCCAACTGCGCCACATCCCGTCTCCATCGGGAGCCCGCGATTAGGCGAGCTTGTTGATGTAGAGTGCTATTCCGCTCTTGAGATTGGCTGCCTTGTTCTTGTGGATGATGCCCACCTTGGCGAGCTTGTCAATCATTGCGTAAACCTTCGGTGCTCCGGCCTCGGCAGCTTTCTTGTCTGTCGTGTTCCTTATCGCACGGATAGCGTTTCTTGTAGTCTTCGCATAATACCTATTATGCAATCTGTGCCTTTCGCTCTGGCGAATGCACTTCTTTGCAGATGCGTTGTTTGCCATTGTTTTTTATTTTTTATTACTTAGTAGTGGGTAGGAGAATCGAACTCCTATTGCAAGAATGAAAATCTTGAGTACTAACCGTTATACGAACCCACCGGCTCCCCGTTCAAGCGCACTGCGCGATTAAACGGAATGCAAAGGTATATATTATTTTCTACACCGCAAAATATTTTTGCCTATTTTTCATTATTTCCATTTTCCTCCTCATCTGCCTTGTCCCACTCGAAAGAGTACATTATAGCCTCTACCTGCCTGAGATACTGACGTTTATCATACTTCGGAGCATATACAAAACCGTCCAGGACAATGATGTACTGACCATCCTTGCTGTAGAATGAATGTGATACGAACGGACCGCCCATGAAATCATTGTACACCTCCCAGAGCCCCCTTGTCTCTGCGAACTGACGGCCCCGGAAACGGATGTAGTTCACAGCCGGAGTGACAGCATCGCTTGTAATCATATAGGTATTCTCGAACATCCCGGGCACATTTTCCCTGAGTGCGGCATCCCTGTGGGCGATGATGTTCTCCATCGAGAAATTGTCATTCTCTGCAGCCGGATATCTGTAGATGAAAACTCCCTGGGTCACATATTGCTTGTCGTCAGAAATCCAGAGGAAATCGGAAGTCTTCTTGCGGAGCTTGAATCCGGAAGGGAAATGCGGGGAGCCGCCGGTCATCTCCTTCACGGCAGGAGGAATGCTGTGCTCCTCGTAACGTATTGAGTTAGCGATAATTCTGTCCCTCTCGGCCTGCTCGAAGGAGTTGATGATCCTCTCGCTGTTTTCCTTGAGAATCACAGCTGCGGAATCGCTGGTCGGGGCTGTTACCTGAATCACGCATTGAGGATGGGCCCAGACATCATTCTTGTACACTACTCCACTCTGGTCTGACTTGGAGATATTGAAGAACAGTAAGTTACGGTGAACCTTGAACAGGTCGGCGAACCCTGTCACAGGCACATTGGAAAGCGAGAAAAGAGGTTCCTGCTGCGGGAGGAAAGGGTAGTCGGCCGCGAGGATCGTTCTCGTGGTCGAGCCCAGATTGCCGTCCCAGTCATTCTTGTCCATAGCAACGATTATCTCGCCGGCCTTGCCGCTGACGTTCGGGAGGAGGGTTCCGTTGCCCTTGCATCCGCCGAAAACCATGACGGCGGAGGCCAATACGGAAAACAGTCGTGTTCTATTCATAGTGTAATAATCAGTGTTGATTTGTATTCCTTAAATGATGGTCTATATTGTGCGAATCTGCCCTGATCAGTCAATAAGTCTCCCGATATCATTGCCGAGAGCCAGAATCATCAATGCCAGGAGAAGCACCATTCCGATGGCCTGCGCGACAATCAGGAACTTGTCGCTCGGCTTGTTTCCGGTCAGAATCTCGTAGCACAGCAACATTGCGTGTCCTCCGTCCAGACCTGGAATCGGCAGCAGGTTCATCACTCCCAGCATAATGGAGATGATGGCAATAAGATGGCAGAACCTGAACCAGTTCCACTTCTCCGGGAAGACCTGCACAATCGTGATGACGCTTCCGACAGACTTGTATGCCCCGGTCTTCGGAGTGAATACCAGCTTGAGGTCCTGGATATAGCCCTTGAGGGTATCGAAACTGTATTTCAGCCCGGCCGGTATGGCCTGGAAGAAGTTGTATTCCTTCTTGCGGTAAGGGGATTCCAGACTGACTCCAATCTTGCCCTCCTCGCTGATTATAAGGTTGAATCTGAGGGTGTCTCTGCCTCTCAGCACGCTGACGGGCACGGTTTCTCCGGAGCAATTGCTCAGAATTCCGGCCGCATCCTGGAAATAGTCCGTGCGGCAGGAATCTATGGCAATGATTCTGTCACCCGGCATCAGGCCGGAGCCGGAATTGGCGGATTCAGGGACTATGTCATTGATAATGAACGGGAAGGCAAGGTCGAACATCATTGGGGTATTTACAATGTCCCCGATGCGGCTCCTGTCCATATAGATGCGCACTGTGTCATTGTCGCGGAGCACGGTGGTCACATTCACATTCCTCCTCGCCAGATCCGACTGCAGATTCAGGAAATCCTCAGGGATATAGCCATCGAAGTCCAGAATACGGTCTCCTGTCCTGAACCCGAGGTCCTCGGCAAGCGCGCTCGCATAAATCCGGCTTTCCGAGTTAGGGATATAGCTCTGCCCCCATTTGTCCATTATGAAGATATAGACCATAATGGCAAAAATGAAGTTGAAGAGTACGCCTCCCAGCATTATCAGCAGCCTCTGCCAGGCCGGCTTGGAACGGAATTCCCAGGGCTTCGGCTCCTGCCGCATTGACTCAATGTCGAAGGACTCGTCGATCATTCCGTTGATTTTGCAATATCCTCCAATCGGAAGCCAGCCGATTCCGTATTCGGTCTCCGCCTCCTTCATTTTCGGGAAAAGTCTTGTGAACCAGCCGGTTGTCTTTGTGCTGAACAACTTTATCCCGCCTGCGTCGAAGAAGAGGAAGAACTTGTCCACCCTGGTTCCGCTGAGTCTTGCGAATATGAAATGTCCCGCTTCATGAATCGCAATCAGAAGCGAAAGGGCTATGAATACCTGTAAAATCTGCAATAATACTGTCATTTGAAAATAATATTTGTCGGGCCCCCTACAGGCCGCACATCTCCTTCGCCCTGGCGAAGGCTTCATCATTGGAGGCGAAAATATCCTCCAGCCCCGGCTGCCCTACAAATTCTATGCTGTCCATACATCTGGAAATAGTGTCCGGAATATCGTAGAACCTGATCTTGTCGGCGAGGAAGGCAGCAACAGCCGCCTCATTGGCTGCATTCATCACGCAAGGCATGTTTCCGCCCTTTTTCATTGCATGCGCAGCTATGCCAAGACAGGGGAATCTGTCCGGGTCCGGCTGCTCGAAAGTAAGCGTTCCGAGAGCGGCGAAGTCCAGCTTCCTGTTGTCCAGGCTGAGTCTTTCAGGGAAGCTGAGAGCCAGCTGAATGGGCTCACGCATATCCGGATGCCCCATCTGGGCGATTACGGCCCCGTCCTCGAACTCCACCATTGAATGAATTATGGACTGCGGATGCACGACAATGTTGATTCTCGACGGGTCGGTGTCGAATAGCCAGCAGGCCTCAATCATCTCAAATCCCTTGTTCATCATTGTCGCGGAGTCAATTGTGATTTTTGCACCCATATTCCATTGCGGATGCTTCAGGGCCTCCTTTCTCGTGGCCTCAGCCATCCTGGCCTTGTCCCAGGTGCGGAACGGGCCTCCCGATGCGGTCAGATGAATGCGGGTGAAATTGTTCTCCCCGGCACCGAGAAGGCATTGGAATATGGCCGAGTGCTCGGAATCCACAGGGATAATCGGAGCCCTGTATTTGCGTGCGAGGTCCATCACGACACTGCCGCCGGCCACGAGGGTCTCCTTGTTCGCCAGAGCAATGATTTTGCCGGCCTTGATTGCGGCAATTGTTGGCCTGAGGCCGCTGAATCCGACCAATGCGGTAAGGACTATGTCAATGTCATCCGCTCCGACAAGGCTGCAGACAGAATCCATCCCTGCGAAAACCTTGATGTCCTTCGGCTGTAGGGCATCAGCCACCTTCCGGTACTTGTCTTCATTGCAGATGACCACAGCCCCGGGATTGAATTCGAGAGCCTGCTCGATCAGGAGGTCGTCGCTGTTGTTTGCGGTCAGAAGTTCCACCTCGAAAAGGTCCCTGTGCTGTCTTACCACGTCCAAAGCCTGCCTGCCGATTGAACCGGTAGAGCCGAGAATGGCAATATGTCTCCTGCTGTCCATTACCATCAGAAGTTTATGTATTTAGTCGGGTCAACTGCCTCGCCCCTGTACCAGAGTTCGAAATGAAGATGGTCTCCGGTTGTCAGCGAACCGGTGTTTCCCACGAGGGCAATCGGGGCACCGGCAACCACCTTGTCCCCGGTCTTCTTCAGAAGTTTCTGGTTGTGCTTGTAAATCGAGACAATGTCGTCGCTGTGCTGAATCTGAATCGTGTATCCTGAGTCGTCGCTCCATCCTGCATTGATTACTGTGCCGTCCAGAACCGACATCACGACTGAGTTTGCCGGAGCGGTAATGTCAATGTAAGGGTGCAGGAGCGGGTCATATCCCTGTGAGACCACGCCTTTGAGCGGAGTGAAGAAATGACGGCCCTCGATCGGAAGTTTTCTCTCAGCCACCTGGTTGAGGCCGAACTGTTCCGCCTTCCTGACATCTTCCCGGAGCAGGGAGTCGCTGGCCGCCGCATTTGCCGCAACGGGCTTTTCAGATGCGGAAACACTCCTGATGATGCTGTCGATTCTTACCGGATCCTCCCCTGCAATCACTTTCTTCAGGTTGTCCGTGTAAAACATCCAGGTATGAATCACATTCTGGAGGGAGTCAATGCGGATGGCATTGTTGATGGCCGCCCTCTTGGTATGCGCGTCCGGATATCCCGGAATGAAGGTCCTGAGCGGTGTGAACGCGATGATGGACCAGGAAACTGCGAGAATTACCGTAATGGTGGAAATAATGATCACGAACAGACCTGTACGTGAAAATCTCATGACCCACAATTGCTTGTGGGACTGGTCATCTATGAGCGATATTCTGAAATGCTCTACTTTGGGAGTGCGCCCCTGTTTGGACATAAGCAGCGATTTTTTTAACTTTGCACGTTATGGACAGAATTATCGGCATTGATTTCGGCAGGAAGAGGATAGGGCTGGCGGTCAGCGACCCTCTCCGGATTTTTGCATCTGCCCTGGAAACAGTACAAAATGCAAAGATAATGGATTATTTGAAAAAATATGCCGAAACCGAGACCATTGTCAGATTTGTGGTAGGATATCCGGTCAATATGGACGGGAAGCCTTCCGAGGCCGCGGCTGACGTGGATGCCTTCCTGAAATATCTCTCGAAGACATTCCCTGAGATCCCTGTGACATTGGAGGACGAGAGATTCACCTCGGTGCTGGCGCACAGGGCGATGATTGACGGTGGAATGAAGGCATCGCAGCGCAGGGACAAGGAGTCTGTGGACAAGATCAGCGCTGCCATCATTCTCCAGAGCTATCTGGACAGGACGAATGGCAATACTGCCTGCCCGTTGCCGGATTCGATTCCTGACAGCCTGTGTATGGCAAATACACGCAAAGGAAGACGTAAGTGAAAATCTAAATATACAGCAATGATACAGCCAATTTATCTATATGGTTCAGAGGTGCTCCGGCGGAAAGCTGAGGATTTCGACCTCAATGACAAGGAAGGCCTCGCCACGTTGGTGCAGGACCTCAAGGAAACCCTCAAAGTGTCTGACGGATGCGGTCTTGCCGCACCTCAGATAGGAGTGAGCAAGAGGGTTCTTATAGTGGACGGCACCGGTATGGTGGACGTCTATCCATATCTCGAGAACTTTATCCGTACAATGATTAATCCTGTCGTGATTGAGGAGAGCGGGAAGACTGCGGTTTATTCCGAGGGTTGCCTGAGCATACCCGGAGTGTACTGCGATGTGAGCCGTCCAGCCTCGATGACAGTGGAGTATTACAATGAGGCCGGTGAGAAGGTGACCGAAGTCTTTGACAAGTTCGCCTGCCGCATGGTCCAGCACGAGATGTCCCATCTTGACGGAGACATGTTCGTGGACCACGTGGCTCCGATAAGGAAGAAAATCATTGCCAGGAAACTGGTCAATATAGCCACAGGCAAGGTCTCAACTCATTACAAATCCAAAATCAAATAGTTATGGGAGCATTTCACGCATACGACATAAGGGGAATCTACAATGTGGATTTCAACAAGGATACAGCCTACAAGGTGGGCGCATTCCTTCCTTCACTTCTCGGAACGGACAAGGTCCTCGTGGGCAGGGACTGCCGCGTGTCCTCGGATGAGATTCACGAATATCTCCTGAAGGGCATCACGGATGCGGGCGCTGATGTTTACGACATTGGCCTCAGCACTACTCCGATGGTGTATTTCGGAACCGCGAAGTACGGGTTCGACGCTTCCGTACAGATTACCGCATCCCATAACCCGAAGGAGTACAACGGAATGAAGGTCTCCTGCACCAATGCCCTTCCGGTGGGATATGACAACGGTCTCGGACAGATCGAACAGTGGATAAAGGAAGGCAGGGAGACTCCGCTTGCAGAGAAGAAAGGTTCTGTGTATCAGAAGGATATCCGCAAGGACTATCTGGATTTCCTGCTCGGATACAAGCCGGATCTTTCAGGATTGAAGCTGGCATTCGACCTTTCCAACGGAATGAGCACCCTCTTCGCCAGGGAGATTTTCGGGGACGCACCTGAATATATTTTCGACGATATGGACGGCACATTCCCGAATCACGAGCCTAATCCGCTGGTGCACAAGAATGTGGTAGCCCTAGAGGAACTCGTTAAGAAGACAGGCGCCGATGCCGGCGTGATTTATGACGGCGACGCCGACAGGGTTATGTTCGTGGACGAGACCGGAAAGTTCGTATCACCGGACCTCATCATCGCCCTCCTGGGTCATTATTTCATTGACGAGAGGGGAGAGAAAGGCATTGTGATACAGGATATACGCAGTTCGAAAGCAGTGGGCGAGTATCTTGTGCCGATGGGTGCGGAGATGTTCACCTGGAAGGTGGGACGTGCCAATGCCGCACGCAAGCTCCGTGAACTGGACGGTGTCTGGGGCGGCGAACTCGCAGGACATTATTACTTCAGGGATTTCTTCTATTCGGACAGCGGACTCCTCGCTTCTATCCTGGTGCTCAGGGTGCTGGCCTCAATGAAAAAGAAGGGTGTAAGCTTCAGCCAGCTCATCGGCCGCATTGCGGGATATGAGAATTCCGGCGAAATCAATTTCCGCGTTGAGGACAAGAAGGGGGCGATGGATGCCATCCGCGACCATTTCACTGCCATTCAGAAGCCTACGGCAATGATGGATTTCGACGGCTACAGGGTCGAGTTCAGCGACTGGTGGTTCAATATCCGCCCTTCCAATACGGAGCCTTATCTCCGTTTCATCTGCGAGGCTTCCTCGGCAGAGCTGCTGAAGACTAGGATTGAGGAGGTTAAGGAAATTCTTTTCACAAGATTCGGAGCGACATTGTAATATATGAAGTTTACATTATTTGCAGGCGGGGCCCTTGCCCTGGCCATGATGATGACAGCCAATGCGGCAGGGCAGGACAAGACGCCGCATCTTGATACGCTTATTTCAATGAGCCGGGCAGAAGTCCTGGTCCCGAGACCTGCCCTCCAGCCGGTCAAGTCCATTGACCCTACCTCCGCAACGGCCATTGACACATTGGACACCGGCAATCCGGCCATCAAGATTCTTCTCCTTGAGAATTATACCTGGCGCTACTACAAGGACCCTTCGGCAGTGATGCAGTCGCAGATCTTCAATGAATACTGGGACGAGGACAAGCCGAATCCATACGGAGCGGCCGGCCCTGCCATCAATGAGGATATCTCAATCTGGGTGGTCGATTCATTGAGCGAATATCATTGTCCTTATCAGACTAAGGTCTATTCTCCTTTCGGCTACAGGCGGGGACGGGGTCACATGGGCGTTGACCTTCCTCTCCCGATGGGTACCCCTGTCAAGGCCGCCTTCTCCGGCAAGGTCAGGGTGTCAAAGTATTTCAGAGGCTATGGCAATCTGGTGATTATCAGGCACGATAACGGGCTTGAGACATTCTATGGCCATCTTTCCAAGCGCAATGTCCAGCCAGGTGACTGGGTGAGCGCGGGAGATGTAATCGGACTTGGCGGCTCCACCGGCCGCTCCACCGGGGCCCATCTCCATTTCGAGGTCAGGTATCTTGGCTATGCATTTGACCCTCAATGGCTCATTGATTTCGAGACAGGGGAGTTGAGACATCGTCTATTCATCCTCAAGAAGAGATATCTCAATGCCGCCAGCCGCTATATTCCGGAAAGCGATGACGAGGACTACCTCATTATGCGCGATGACTCCATAGCCTACTCCGCGCGCGCAGCCGAGATTGCAGCCCGTGAGGCTGAGGAGGCCCGCAAGGCAGCCGAGCTGGCCAAGGCCCAGTACCACAAAATCAGGTCAGGTGACACTCTGGGCGCCCTGGCCGTCAAATACCACACCACGGTGAAGGCCATCTGCAACCTGAACGGAATCACTCCGAAGACTACGCTCCGCATCGGGCGCTCGCTGCGGGTGAGATAAACAAGAAGAAGCCGACCCAAAAGGGTCGGTTTCTTGTATTCTATATGGGGATGATGAGTTGTCGGAAGGCTCCGCCAGAGTTCCGCTTCGCTTCATCCACCCTTCGGAACTTCGTTCCTTCGGGAGCCGCTCACGAGGCCGCGG
>JALFFZ010000102.1 GCA_022777585.1 Bacteroidales bacterium
GATATTCCAATTCCACCAATGGCTGGAGGAATGCTACGGAAGTGCCTGTGCATTATGGAGATATAACCGGGACGGATTATTACAGGCCCTTCATGGCGCTGCAGGACGGCGGAGAGGGAACCTGGCATTGCATGAACAGCAGGGGAAAGGTGGTTCCTATTGTGGAAGTCGGCTGGGGTGAACCTGACGATGTCCCGACCCACATCATTCTCCGTTTCTCGTCCGGCCACGGCGGCGCCTACGTAGGCTGCCCGGGGGCCATGATGCATATCGACAATGTTAAAATGAGATATTGATGGGACTTCTTCGTTTTGAAAACCTTCCTGTGAACACCCTTATCGGGGCTGACAGGGCTACTTTCGACAAGGTGACCGGGACAATGAAGCCGGACGCCCCGTATTTCGGCAAGGCGAGGCGTACGAAATGGGTGCACTGGATTCTGGACTGGTTCTACCGTATCAATGAAAGGAAGATGCGGAATTTCACTTCGCCTGCTGACGTTGAGGATCCGGTATTCATAATCGGACATTGGCGCAGCGGGACAACATTCGTGCACAATGTCCTCTCGAAAGATCCGAAATTCGGCTACTGCACTACATATCAGACGGTTTTCCCGCATCTCATGCTTTGGGGAAGAGGGTTTTTCCGCTGGGTGATGAAGGTCGTGATGCCTTCGCACAGGCCGACAGATTCATTGGAACTGAATCCGGACCAGCCTCAGGAGGAGGAGTTCGCATTGTCCAACATGACGGCCTGCTCCTACTATCATTTCTGGAGTTATCCGAAGCATACGGCCGAGCTCAGGCGCAAGTTCCTGGTAATGAAGGATTGCACGCCGGAGGAGATGGAGGAATTCAAGAGAGAGCAGAAGAAACTCATCGACCTGGCTCTCGCAGTGAGCGGCAAGAAGCAGTTCCTTAGCAAGAATCCTCCGCATACAGGCCGCGTGAAAGAACTTCTGGAGATGTATCCGGATGCAAAATTCATATTTCTCATACGCAATCCCTATACGGTCTATAAATCCACTATGAGTTTCGTCTGGAATACAATTCAGAGCACGAAGCTTCAGGATATTTCCAGAGAAGAGCTTGAGGATGAGGTGATGGAGTCTTACAAGGCCATATATGACAAGTATGAGGAGGATAAGCATCTCATTCCTGAAGGCCATCTTTTCGAACTAAGGTTCGAGGATTTCGAGAAAGATCCCGTAGGTATGGCAGAGAAGATCTACAAGTCATTGAACCTCGGTGATTTCGAGTCCGTACGCCCTCTTATGGCCGAATATGCGGTTCAGAAGAAGGGTTTCAGGAAAAACAAGTACGAGTATGACGAAAAGACCCTGGCCGCTGTCGATGCACATTGGCACAAGGCTGTGGAGCAGTGGGGGTACCGGATATGAGAATGATGTCACGGATACTTCTGCTCGTGACATCTGCATTGTTCCTGTCTTTGCCCGCATCTGCACAGGATGGTGAAACAGGGACCAAGTCAGGGGAGCCGTTCAGGCTCAAGTCCGAAATCAGGCAGGAGAGAAGGGACTCAATACGGGCACATAAGAAGGTCTGGGTATCAGTCCTTGGCGGCCCCTCATATACCCCTGAGGCATCATTGGGACTTGGCGGAGCTGTTCTGACCTCGTTTCGGGTCAACCGGAGGGATTCTGTTTCGTACAGGTCGTTCATCCCGGCCGGCATCAATGTCTCCATAAACGGGACCATTGTCGTAGCCGGCACCGGCACGCTTTTTTTCAATGAGAATCGGCTCCGCGTCTATCTGAAATATGAGTTCCGCAATGAGCCGGCACATTATTACGGAAAGGGCTTCGATGCCATAGAGTCTGTGGTCAGGTCGGACACCACGACCAGGTTCAGGAAGACTTCATTCCTCTTCTATCCGAGGGTAGTCTGGGAACTCAAGCCCGGTTTTTTCCTGGGTCCTGCTGCGGAGATCAGTTTCGCCTCATCGAAGGATATCAATCCCGTGATGGCTGCAGACCCTTATTTCAATGCTTTCAAACCCAGGTATCTCAACGTCGGACTGGGCGGAGTCATCCAGTATGATACGAGGGATGACATCTCGACTCCGACCAGGGGCATGCTGGTGAGCGGTACCGGAAAAGTGTTCAGCCACATATTCGGCGGCCGTTATGATTATCAGATGCTGGATCTGGAATACCGTCAGTATGCAAGGGTTTTCAGACCTCGCAGCGTGCTTGCCTGGACTGCCAGGACGCAGATGAGTTTCGGGGATGTGCCATTCACGGAACTGCCTATGTTCGGCACGCCGAATGATCTCAGGGGATATTACTGGGGCCAGTACAGGGACAAGACAATGGCCTATGCCATTGCTGAATACCGTCATATGTTCGGTTCCGAGGAGGCGTACCGGAAGGGACGCTTCTATTCCAAGCTCGGCTTCGTGGTCTGGGGCGGCGCAGGCACAATCGGAAATACTCCGGCGGAATGGACCAGATGGAAGTGGAACTTCGGTGCCGGCATCCGCATACAGGTGCAGCCGCACAAGAATTTCCGCTTCGACGTCGGCAAGGCTCCGGGGCAGAAGGGGCTTCTATTCTATATGAACATGACGGAGGCCTTCTGATGGCCGCGTCGCATGTGTCTATCCGATGAAATATCTCATGAACGAAGTCTGAGGGATGTCCTTGTCGGACACCGGCACGAAATAATGCAGGAACTGCAGCAGCCTGTGAGCCTCTGCATATTCAGGGCAGTTCTTCGGAACCGTCCTGAGAATGCTCTCGGCGTGGTTTCTCATCACGGCGAACTCGATTAGATAGGCCGAATTGAATAGGACGTCGGCATCTTCCTGATACGGATAAATCCATTTCACCTCGGCCCTGCGGACGTTCGGCCAGTTGGAGATGGTCTCCCGGGCTGAAAATGCCCCCTTGTTGTAGTCGCGGACTATCCTGCGGAGGAGGCGGTTGTCGCTGGTCGGGATGCAGTTGTGGTCGTCGAGGGATATGCTCGTGATGGTGTTTATGAAAATGCGGAATTTCACATTGTCCTGAATCTTGTCGAGCAGCATAGGGTTCAGGGCATGGATTCCCTCGATCAGGAGGATTGAGCCGGGTTCGAGCCTGAGCTTCTTTCCGTTGAACTCGCGGAGTCCCGTAACAAAGTTGTACTCAGGTACTTCCACCTCTTCGCCCCTGATGAGTCTGAGTACGTCTTCCTGGAGATATCTGTGGTCCACGGTCTCGAAATTGTCGAAGTCGAAGGATCCGTCGGGAAGTTTCGGGGTATCGAGCCGGTTCACGAAATAGTCGTCCGTGGAGAATGAGACCGGTCTGAGTCCGCAGGCCATCAGCTGGACGCTCAGCCTCTTGCAGAATGTACTCTTTCCGCTGCTGGTAGGCCCTGTTATCAGGACGATTCTCACAGGGGAGTTCTCGTCATGGTATCTGCTGTCGATTTCCTCCGCGATCTGCACGATTTTCTTTTCCTGCAGGGCTTCTGCGATCTGTATGAGGTCAGTGGCCTTTCCGGCCTCGAAGGCGGCATTGACATCTCCAGCATTGTCCAGCCCCATGATTCTATTCCATTTCAGGGATTCCTTGAGGATTTCGAAGGTCTTGGGCTGCTCCTTGAACGGGGCGAGATTGCGGGGACTGTGGCGGTCCGGGACGCGCAGAAGTATGCCTCCGTTGAACAGGCTGATGTCCCAGACTTTAAGGTAGCCGGTGCTCGGGACAAGGACGTCATAGTAGTAGTCGGCCGTCTTGTCGAGGGTGTAGTAATTGATATAGACCTCACCGCAGGTCTCGAGAATCTTGACCTTGTCGTTCATCCCGAGGTTGCGGAAGAGCTCGATGGCTTCTCCTATCTGCACGTCGTGGCGTCTGAACTGGATGTCTTCCTCCACTATCGCCTTCATCCTGGCTCTCAGAGCCTCCACGTCAGCCGCATCGACCGCATTCCCGTTTCCCTTGTCTATCATGCAGTAGTAGCCCTTGGAAATAGGCCTTCTGATGACCAGCTTGCATTCCGGGAAAATGTCCCTGGCGGCCTTGTAGAGCAGGAAGCAGAGTGAACGGCAATACACATTGCGCCCGCTGTATGAGCGGTAGTCCAGAAATTCCACGTCCCTGTTGTTGAAGACTCTGAACTTGAGGCCTTCGGATACATTGTTCACCTTGGCCGATATGATGTCATAGGGTTTGTCGAACTCGAACTCGTCCACCATTTCGAGAAGGGTGGTGCCTTCCTGGAACTCCTTGCAGGTGCCTGTGTTCTTGCAGTAGATTCGTAGCATTGTTTTTCGTGGTTGGAATTTTCCGCAAAATTAGGAAAAAAACAAAACACTTTATAACTTTACGGAACTTTGTTGCAACACTGCGGGACAAAGGACATACTTATACTCTAAATACTATGAGCCAATTGCATCTTATCGATCATCCGATGATCCAGCACAAGCTGACCATCATGAGGAAAAAGGAGACCGGATCCAAGGACTTCAGAATTCTTCTCAGGGAAATTTCACTTCTTATGGGCTATGAAATCACCCGGGACCTGCCTCTTGACGATGTGGAAATCGAAACCCCTATCTGCAAGATGACAGCCAGGAAGGTTTCCGGAAGGAAGATGGCCATCGTGCCTATTCTCCGTGCCGGACTCGGTATGGTTGAAGGCCTTCAGACCCTCGTGCCGGTAGCCAAGGTGGGCCATATCGGCCTCTACCGTGACGAGGAAACCCACAACCCGGTTGTTTATTACTGCAAGCTTCCGGAGGATATCAGCCAGCGCCTTGTCATTGTAACCGACCCTATGCTCGCCACCGGTGGCAGTTCCTGCGATGCCCTTGCGATGCTGAAGGAGCGCGGATGCACGAATATCCGTCTGATGTGCCTTGTAGCTGCCCCTGAGGGCATTGCACGTGTCCAGAAGGAGCATCCTGACGTAGATATTTACGTGGCTGCTGTGGATGAGTGCCTGAACCGGGACGCATACATTGTCCCTGGTCTTGGCGACGCGGGCGACAGGATTTTCGGAACCAAGTAAGGAATATGACGGGTGGCGGGGCGATGCTCTGTCACCCTTGTTTTTCTCTGCTGCGGCTGAAGCTTACGAGGATTACTCCTGCGAAGACAGTTGCGGCGGCGAGTATTTTCTGCCAGCTCAGAGTGTCCATCCCGATGGCAATGCTGATGGCTGTCGCAATGATAGGCTGCACGTAAGAGTACATGCTCACAAGTGTCGGCCTGATTTTTTTCTGCCCGAGCGGGATGAGGAAGTAGCTGATGAAGGTGGCTCCGATTATGAGAAAGGCCAGGTCGCCGAGGAGCCGTGGAGTGAGCAGCCCGTAGTCCAGGCTGATGAGTTCCGCTCCTGAAAGCGGAAGAGACATCAATGTGGAGAACAGGAAGATCCACTTCATGAACGTGATGACCGAATATCTCTGTATCAATGGCTTGAACAGTCCGAGATAGAGGGAGAAACTCAGGCTGTTGACTATCATGAGCAGGATTCCGCGCAGGCTCGTGCTCCCGGCTCCGCTGCCGGTTCCTGCGCTGTTGAGTATCAGCCAGATGATGCCTGCGAAACTGAGCGCTACACCGCCGGCCTTCTTCAGGGTAATCGGCTCCTTGAGGGCGAATGCGGCTATGAACATTGTATAGATCGGGGACATTGAACTGACGATGGAACAGTCCATCGGGGTGATGTCCGGAATCGCCATCAGGAATGAAATCTGCGTCAGGAAGAATCCCAGGACCGAGG
>JALFFZ010000113.1 GCA_022777585.1 Bacteroidales bacterium
GTAGTAATTGTTGTAATAGCTGCCGTAGCCGTATCCTCCGTATCCTCCGTAACCTCCATATCCGCCGTATCCGTAACCATTGTACATGCTGTTGTAGTAGCTCATGTAGTTCATCATATCCAGATAGTCGCTCGATGATGAGGATGATGAAGAGCCTTTGAAAATGGTCTCGGTCGCCATTGCGAGCAGCCAGATGTCATAATTCTCGATCTTTTCCAGATCTTCGAGCTTGAGGATTTCCTGGACGTGGTGCGAGATGTCCGGAGCATAGCGGCATCTTGACCTGTCAATGCTGCCCTGGTTCTCGTCAGAAGCGCTCGCATCCGATATGCCTGCGTATGTTACTGATGTATCTGTGGCAATCCGGCAGGTCGCGCTGACCATTATCGGATACTGGCAAATCTTCAGGTAGTTGTCAGGGAACTCGAATGGCAGTTCAATGGAAGCCTTGCTGACCACTACCGATGACGGGTCTTCGGTATGCTTCAGAATCTCGTCCAGCACCTGTTCCCTGATTCCGGCGGCCTTGATAACAGGTTTCAGTCCTTTGCCGCCTTCCAGATAAATGTTCTTGCCGGCCTTCCCCGCGAGACCCTTGCTTTCGTGTGTGGTGATATCGTACGCAATCTGAGGGTACGTGGTAGCGCTCGTGGCAGTTACTCCGCTCAAGTCGTAAATCTCGGTCGGACCGAGGTAGAACAGGAATGAAGTGTCAATCTGACCTCTGCCCTCATATTCTGCTGTGAACTTGAGCTCCGCGGTTGAACCGTAGATATATCCGTTGCTGACACTGAGTGGGAGTTTGAACATATTGATACGTCCGCCATTGCCGGAAGGAGGATCTACTGTGAGAATGATGCCCGGGAATTTCTTCACATAGTTTGCTATGGTATCCAGATCTTCCGGGGTGATGTCCAGATATTTCTCTCCGAATTCTTTGCTGAAGTCAATGGAGAGAGAGTCCTTGCCGTTATATACCGGGATTCCGTCAGTGATTCTCTTCTTCGTATAGGATACTGCAGGAGCTACCTTGGTGTAGTCCAATGCCTTGTCCAGCTCATACACATTGACATTCTGGAGGATGAACTGCTGGCTGAAATCATCGTAGGAGGTAGAGTCTGAAACCGCTGAAAGATGGAATCCCCGGAATACCTGCGTGCCCGGCTTTCCATAGTCGAGTGTGTCGCTGACCGGAACAAGGGTGAATGCGGCAGACCTTGTCGTAAGGCCGAATGTCTCATCCCTCACGGCGCCTATGGTGAATTTGTAAAGGCTGTAGGATGAGAGACTGTCAGCCATTTCCATGCGGATGTCCTCAATCGGGAACTCAACCGTATAGAGGTCATAGAGCTGATTGTCCGCAATGAAGGATTCCCCGAGTGAAGAGTTGACATACACGCAGGAGACTGCGAGCAGTCCGGCAACGGCGGCCGCGAATCCGGTTCTGAATGAAAAGCGCATTTGCTAAAGACTTTCGTAAAAATTGTTATAAGCGTCAATGTATGAACCGTCCTTCATTGACTCTTCATTGTACTCAAGCAGAGGCAGAGACAGTTCTTTGCAGTATTCCTTGAGTTCCGGGGCAACGTCTTCAGAGCCGAGGATTACTCCGTCTGAATACCGGGCGGCTGTTTTCGCAAGATTTATGCCAGTGGATTCGCCGAGGTCAGGGATGTCCGCATCAGTGATGTCCCCGAACTTTACCAGTGAGCCGAGGTTCTCGTCAAACTGTCCCGGGGTATCGCCGTACAGGGACAGCACAATCTTGCTTGATGCGAAAATCGGGTCGTCCTTGTAAACCTTCTTCAGGTAAAGCGGAAGAACCTGGGTTATCCAGCCCTGGCAATGGATGATGTCCGGTGCCCAGCGAAGCTTCTTCACTGTTTCGAGAACGCCTCTGGCAAAGAATACAGCCCTCTCTGCATTGTCCTTGAAGAATACTCCATCGTCATCCCTGTCAATCTGCTTCCTCTTGAAATAATCTTCGTTGTCAATGAAATATACCTGCATCCTTGCGGAAGAGATAGAAGCCACCTTAATCACGAGCGGCCTGTCCACATCGTCGATGACGATATTCATTCCCGACAGCCTTATGACCTCGTGAAGCTGGTTCTTCCTTTCGTTGATGCATCCGTAACGGGGCATGAACGACCTGATTTCCTTTTTCCTTTCCTGAATTCCCTGAGGAAGGTAGCGGCCTATCCCTGAGATGTGATTTTCAGGCAGGTACGGGAAAATCTCGGAATTTACGAACAGAATCTTCTCTCCCATGTCATTTTTAATATTGGTTCATCAAACAAAGGTAAGAATTTTTTTTGATATTTCGATAAATCACTATCTTTGGGGTCAATTTGGGTCAATATGCGGAAAAACGAAAACAAACTGATGCGCCGCCGTCTGGTGAACGCCTATCTTTCGTCAGTGGTCAGCATAAGTCTTGTGCTGCTGCTTGTCGGCATTGCCAGCATGCTGCTTGTCAATACCCGCAGTGTATCTGACTACTTCAAGGAGAATCTGCAGATTTCCGTCCTGATGAAGCAGGAGGTCAGCGATGACGAAGCCGCCGTATTCAGGAATGAGGTGGACTCCATGACCTTCGTCCGCAATACGGATCTTGTCACCAGGGCCCGGGGAGAACAGGAGATGGCCGAGATGCTGGGTACGGATTTCCTGAGCGTCTTCGAGACCTCCCCGATACCGGTCTCAATCGTCGTGACCCTTGATGCCGCATACGTATCCCAGGACAGCCTGCAGGTGGTCGAGAAGGCATTGATGAAGTCCCGGCTGGTGGATGAGGTCGTGTATCAGAAATCCCTCGTGGATGCGCTCAATGCAAATCTGAACCGCATTTCAATGGTGCTCGGAGTGTTCATTGCCCTGATGCTTTTCGTTTCCTTCGTATTGATTAACAACACGATGAGACTCAATGTGTTCGCACGTAGATTCACGGTTCATACAATGAAACTTGTCGGAGCCACAAGGTCATTCATCAGGGGCCCTTTCCTGCTGAGGGCGGCATTCCTCGGGCTCTTTGCCTCCGTGATGGCACTGGTGATGCTGACCGGTCTGCTCTTTGTGCTGAGGGCTGAGTTTGCACAGCTCTTCGAGGTGTTCACCCTCCAGCGTCTCCTCATTGTGATGGGCATTGTGGTGGCCTCCGGGCTTGTAATCTGTGTGGGCAGTACATGGCTCGTCGTGAATAAGCTCGTGTCGCTTGACAAGGATGAATTATATTATTGATAAAGAGGTAATTATGGATAATGGAAAAATGGCAATGACCCCGAGGGGACTTTGGATGCTCGTAATCGGCTTCGTCGTGATGGCAGTAGGGTATATCATAATGACAGGAGGTGGAAGCGATGACCCTGCCGTATTCAATGAGGCGATGTTCGACTTCCGTCGTCTTGTGCTGGCTCCACTGGTGATTCTGGCCGGAATCGGACTTGAGATCTTTGCCATTATGAAAATCTGGAAAAAGAAGGAGGATTAGTTTATGGAATGGTGGCAGGCTCTAATCCTTGGCATCGTTCAGGGTCTTACTGAATTTCTTCCAGTCAGCAGCAGCGGACATCTGATGATTTTCAAGGAGTTGCTCGGTGTGGACGCCGAGGGCTTCCTGGACTTTACGGTCACGGTGCATTTCGCCACCGTTCTTAGTACCGTTATAGTGTTCTGGTCCGCAATCTGGTCCCTCCTCAAGGGGATTTTCAAGTTCAGGTACAATGACGAGACTGACTATGTGGCCAAGCTCATTGTCTCAATGGTCCCTGTGGCCGTGGTCGGACTCTTTTTCAAAGACAGCGTAGAGGCTCTCTTCGGAGAGAGTCTTTTCGTTGTAGCCATATCATTGATAATCACAGCATTGCTGCTTTTTCTGTCGGACAATGCAAACCGCTTCTCCGGCCGCCGCAAACCATCCGCCGGGGCTGATGTCCCGGAGCGCCGCAACGGGATTTCATTCCTCCAGGCATTCGTGGTGGGCCTCGGTCAGGCCTGTGCTGTGGCTCCCGGTCTTTCCCGGTCCGGAACCACGATAGCCACCGGACTTCTCTGTGGAGTGAAGAGGGATGTTATGGCGCAGTTTTCCTTCCTTATGGTGCTTGTGCCGATCCTGGGCGAACAGCTCCTCTCCGTCATTGACGCAGTGGGGGAGGGAGCCGGTCTTGTCCTCCCGGTCACAGACCTGCTGCTTGGCTTCATTGGAGCCTTCGTGGCCGGCCTGGTTTCCTGCAAGGCTATGGTGGCCATCGTCAGGAAGGCAAGATTGACATATTTCGCACTGTACTGCCTCGTAGTGGCGCTGATGCTTCTTCTTTTTGCATAATCCAATGAAAGACAGGAACTTGACCTTTTTCGTATCAGATGTTCATCTGGGTCTGGATGTAAAGGACCCGGTGGACAGGGAGGCCCGTTTCGTGTCCTTTCTGAATTCGATTCCGCTGCAGCGGACAGAGTCTCTGTATATGCTCGGGGATATCTGGGATTTCTGGTATGAGTACCACGATGTCGTGCCCAAAGGCTATGTGAGGGTTTTCGCCGCCCTTATGAATCTGATGGATGCCGGGGTGAAAGTGTATTTCTTCCAGGGAAATCACGATATCTGGTGCTACCACTATTTTGAGGATATGGGGATCCGCATTCTCAAGCAGCCTGCCCTGGTCGAAATTTCGGGCAAGACGTTCTGCCTCGGTCACGGCGACGGGCTCGGCCCCGGGCATACGCTCTACAAGATTATGCGTTGGGGTTTCAGGAACAGGTTTATACAGAGCGTTTTCAGCCTTCTGCATCCTTACCTTGCCTTTCGTTTGGGGAAAGGCTGGTCGAAGAAGAGCCGCGTTGCAAAGACAGTTGAGTACAAATTCAGGGGCACTTCCGAGCCGCTCTGTATTTTTGCGGAAGACTTCTCAAGGAAGCAACCTGTGGATTATTTCGTATTCGGACACTTCCATTGCGCCGTGGATATGCGGTTGAGCACCGGGTCTGAACTCTATGTCCTCAAGGACTGGATGGACGGAGGCCAGCCTCATCTGTATTTTGACGGGATTTCTATGCGTTTGGGATATTCCCCGAAAATGGAGAAGTAGAGTCCGGCGAATTCGCCGCTGTCCCATTTCTGTACCAGTTCCTCGACGTCCCTGTCGTCGCCGAGGGGGTCGTAATGTTTCTTGAGGTCGGAACCGAACAGCTTTGCAATGCCCTGCCAGAATCCTGCCGCAATGCCGTTCTTGTAGTCCTTGATGATGGAGAAGGAGGACTTGCCGACCTCTCTGTCAATGAGTTTCATCAGCAGCTGTCCCTGGGATACGGTCATTCCCCTCATCGGCTGTTCGAATGCGGTGAAGAGCTCTTTCTGAATGGCATTGATGTATTTCTCGCGTTTTCTCCGGCTGAAGTCATTCTCCTCCAGCTCGGCATCTGTCTTCTCGATGAGTTTGCGGGCGACCAGGGCATAGGGATAAGTCTTGCTGAAATTCCATACAAGCCTGTAGTACCTCCTCCATTCGCGTCCCTTCATCTTCCGGAATGATGTTACCTTTGACGGGTTCAGGACATCGAAGAACAAAGTGTCACCGTCGACGATTTCGTAGCCGAGCATCAGTTTTGGCTCCGGCATCTTTTCCTTCCTGCTCTGTGCGGATGCGTCGCAGGCGAAGGCCAGGAGGACCGCCGCCAGGAATGCAGACAGTATGTGAGAACTCTTTGTCATATCATGAAAATGCCGATGCCGCCGGATGCTTGCATTGCCCTGCAAATATAGCGATAATCGCGAAACCCTGTTCTTTTCTCCGTTGGCTTTGTCCTGCTGTTGTCGAAAATGTTGGTATATATTTTTTATTGCAATGCGTAAGTCATTGAAACAGCAATAAATAGCGATGCATTTTCCTGGTCGAAAAAGTTGAAATAATTTTTAAAAGATATTGTGATTTCAAGAATTTTTACTAACTTTGCATTCCCAAAATTGAGGAGAAGTTCGCCCAACCAGCTGATTCTCAAAGATTTAGGGAATTTGGGAAAAATAATTAAAGTAATACAGCAATGTTACAACCAAAGAAAACAAAGTTTAGAAGGG
>JALFFZ010000121.1 GCA_022777585.1 Bacteroidales bacterium
TCTACGAATTCCACCCCTGACCGATATCCGTGAACTGATTGCTGCCAGTTCTGAGATCGAAAAAAGTGAAGAGGAGAACCACCTGCCTGAAAGACGCTGGATCGAGCAACTTGTACACCCTGGTTCATCCCTTGGCGGAGCGCGTCCAAAGGCAAGCGTGATTGATGAAAACAAGATTTTGTATATAGCAAAGTTTCCTTCCCGCAAAGATGATTATGATACTGGGCTTTGGGAACATTTCTCACACCTATTGGCAAAGAAGGCCGGCATACACGCCGCAGAGACAAAAGTAATCTTCACAAATGACAAATACCATACATTGCTTTCCCGACGATTTGACAGGAAGGAAGACGGCAAACGCATACACTTTGCTTCGGCTATGACTCTTTTGGGCTTAAATGATGGTGACAATGCCAATACCGGCCACGGCTATCTGGATATTGTCGATTTCATACTTCAGAACTGCACCAACGTGGAGGATAATCTGCAAGAATTGTATCGCAGAGTTGCATTCAATATCTGCATCGGTAATACGGATGACCATTTTCGCAATCATGGTTTTCTTCTGACATCTAAGGGATGGACTTTGGCTCCGGCTTACGATATGAATCCAACACTGAATGAGTATCAGAGTTTGTTAATCAACAGATATACAAATAAATCGGATTTGAATGAATTGCTTGATTCTTGTGAGGAATATATGCTGCAGAAGCATATTGCTCAGCAAATCATAAGTGAAGTGCTGGATACGGTTAAACATTGGCAGTCACTGGCAAACCTATTGGGAATAACAAAAACGGAACAAAACATGTTCTATACAATTTTTGAACGACACCTTGGAATCGCCGGGCTCAGATAAAGTGATTCGGATAACTAATGAATTATTTTGTCAATTGATCTCAAGAGATTCATTGACGACTACAACTACAACGGCCTTCGAGCCGCTGCATAACTTTTATAAATTTACCGAACTATTGATTATATGGTTTTCGTCAATATTTCGTGAAACGGAAAATCAGCTAGCTCTTGACGTAGGCCGTGGCACGTCCAGTTCCTACCTTTTTGATGAAGCCGCTGGCGATCAGTTCTGCCAGGGTCCGCTATCTGCATCAAATTTGAAGAAATGATGCAGAAAGATTACGTGATGAGGCAGATTCGGTGTGTTGTAATTATTTCTTCATCTCCTGATTGAAGAACTCGAGAGCGGCGCGAACGCCGAAACAGATGCACTACATCTTATTGTAGGCTATAGATACTAAACATCATTTTCCGAAGCAGAGCGACTAACTGATTGAGAATCAATCTTATCCACTTCCCTGTGCTTTTCTTGGGCGCGAGCAGTGCTCACAAATGCCCACCAATTTTGGTCTGTCCGAGTTGACCGTCGGTGGACATAGTATTTATATCCGAACAAGGCCATTTAATACTTGAATCATAATTTTATACTTTCAAGCGTATAGTTTTGCGAAATATTTCTATCTTTGTACTCAAAAGAGTATAATATGACTTTATCTGAACATGTGAAGAGCCTGCGCAAGCAGGAGGGTCTTACACAGCAGGAACTGGCTGACAGAGCCGGTGTCGGCATTCATTTCGTGAGAGATCTGGAGCAGGGGAAGAAGACTCTGCAGATGGACAAGGTGAATGACGTCCTTAGATTGTTTGGCGAATGCCTTGGACCCGTAAAGGCTGAATAATCATGAAACAGTGCAAAGTATACAAGACCGGAGTATTCTGTGGTGTACTGCGGGAAGACGAGGAAGGCTACCACTTCAGTTATGATCGTGGCTATCTATCCTCGCCATCAGCTTTGCCGCTGAGTCCGACGATGCCTCTGACAGACGAAGAATACGAGAAAGAAATGATGTTCCCTGTCTTCGACGGATTGATTCCTGAAGGCTGGTTGCTTGATATCGCCAGCGATTCCTGGAAGATTGACAGGAGAGACCGCATGCGTCTTCTTATGTGCTGTTGCAAGGATTGTATCGGAGATTTGAGCATAATACCGTTTGAAGATGGAGAAGAATAGATGTCTATTTTGCTATAAGGAGCTTGGGGACGGCCAGCATGACTTCCATCCTTCGTGCGCCAGGAAGTTCTTCGGGACATCTGAGGTTCCAGTCATGCCCTATACCAGGGATAATATGCACGAACTTGCCCAGAAGGTCATCCGAACCAGTACTTCAGTGACCGGTGTTCAGGCAAAGATGTCTCTGGATATTGATAGAGGAGGAAAGAACGAGCCTTCCAGATTCACTGTGGTCGGCCTATGGGGCAAGTATATCTTCAAACCGGAAAGTCCTAAGTATCGTGAACTTCCTCAGCTGGAAGATCTGACCATGAAGATGGCGGACATCGCCAAGATCAAGACGGTCCCTCATACGCTTGTAAAGTTGGCAGATGGGGAGTTTGGCTACCTCACAAAAAGGGTAGACAGAACCGCGGATGGCAAGCCGCTTTCCATGCTCGACATGTGTCAGCTTTCCAACCGTCTTACAGAACACAAATACGACGGAACATATGTCCAGTTAGCAGATGTAGTCAGCAAGTATTCCAGGACTCCGCTGCTGGATGTCCAGAGGTTCTGGGAGATCGTCATATTCAGCTGGATCACCGGCAACTCGGACATGCACTGCAAGAACTTCTCCCTGATTGACGAGAAGGGCATAGGGGAGTACCGTCTCGCGCCGGCATACGACCTGTTGTCAGTTCTTCTCGCAGACAAAAACGATACTGATGAAATGGCAATGACATTTGAGGTCGGAGGCAGGAAGAGCGGATTCGGACGGGAGACTTTCATCAAGGCTATGACGGAGTCCGGTATCGGAGAGAAAGTGGCAGCTAAAATAGTCTCAAGGCTGTGTGCTTGCGAGAGCGCGTGGTGCGAAGCAATTGATTCATCATTCCTGTCGGATAATCTCAAGAGGGAATACAAGAGCCTGATACATTCACGTCTGGTGCAGCTTATTTGACATTTTCTGCTTAAGACAGCAAGAGCGGTCACCCGGTCAGCCGCTGCGGCCGTACTAAGACTTGGAGTTGGAAAATGCTTCCAAGACTGAGAGAGCTGCGTGAACACGCTCTTTACGGAAGTCTGAAACTCGGTTCTGGTGGAACCGCCGTATCCGCGGTTGCGGATGTACTTGCGACCGCGAGTCTTGGCTGCAGTCACACCTTGCTAAATGAGTATGGAATCAACCCATAGGTTGTATGATTGAAAAATATTCATTACATTTGCAAAAACAAACTTCGAGTATGACCTTTGATCTGATAACAGAAAACGAAAAACTATGGGCGGTCAGATATGATGACTGCTTGGACAATGTGCTTGATTCAATCCTTGGACAATGGAACGATGTCGTGTGGTTGAGAAATTTCTTCAAGGCAAATCTTGGAGATTTGACATCGTACTTCAAAATCACGGATGTGAATCAGGCAATATATGATACGATTGATGACAGTGAGAGGCTACAGTGCCTTATTATGGATATTTCCCCAGAAGCCGACCTGGACAAGTTGTTCCGTCCGCTGGACAATAGCCGTACTTCGGAAATGATTCTCGGCAAAGAGAAGGCACGACTGCATAACACGCCAAAGCACGCATCGTGGCTGCGCATTTATGCCATCAAGTTGGAACCGGGCATTTATGTGATTACCGGCGGGGCGATTAAACTGACCCGTACAATGCAG
>JALFFZ010000128.1 GCA_022777585.1 Bacteroidales bacterium
ACCGTGCAGCTGGTCGATGTCAGGACCCCTGAGGAATTTGCAGAAGGCCACATCCCTGACGCATTGAATATCAATGTAATGGATGAAAACTTCATTGATCTGGCTATTTCTTCATTGGATAGAAAGAGGACCGTCGCAGTCTATTGCAGAAGCGGCCGGCGCAGCAAGACAGCGGCCGAGGAACTTGCCAAGGAAGGGTTCAAGGTAGTAGAGCTTGAGGGCGGTTTTCTCGGATGGAATGGCTCGAAAACGGAACCGGAAAACACTGAATCTCCAAGATAAATGCCTATAAACAAGCAAGATACAATATGCGCCCCTGCTACTGTACCAGGAACAGGGGCGATTTCCGTTATCCGGCTCAGCGGACCGGAAGCGTTGAGCATTGCCGACAAGGTCGTCACCTGCAACAGGACTCCCCTTTCATCCACAGAGGGCTATCGGATAAGGTACGGAACCGTCTTTGACAATGACGGCGAGATCGTGGACAATGTGCTTGTGAGCGTGTTCCGAGCCCCGCATTCCTACACCGGAGAGGATTCAGCAGAAATCAGCTGTCACGCGTCAGGCTACATCGTCCAGACCATCATAGGCCTGCTTCTGGATGCCGGGGCAAGGTCTGCCGGCCCGGGAGAATTCACCCGTCGCGCTTTTGTGAATGGCAAGATGGATCTCGCTCAGGCTGAAGCAGTTGCGGATGTCATTGCCGCCCAGGACAAGGCCGCCCACCGGGTAGCGATGAATCAGCTGAAGGGAGGTTATTCCAAAGAATTGGGCAGGCTTAGGGCCAAGCTTCTGAAAATGACCTCGTTACTGGAACTGGAACTGGATTTCAGCGAGGAGGATGTTGAGTTCGCCAGCCGCGGGGAACTGAGCCTTCTGGTTAACGATGTCCTTCATCACGTCTCGACCCTGGCATCCTCATTCAAGCGTGGCAATGCAGTCAAAAACGGCCTTCCCGTGGCGATAATAGGACCTGCCAACTCCGGCAAAAGCACATTGCTGAACGCAATAATCGGAGAGGACCGCGCAATAGTTTCAGATATAGCCGGAACGACCCGTGACACCATTGAGGAGGTGCTCAATGTAGGTGGCGTATCCCTGCGTTTCATCGACACAGCCGGAATTCGCGACACCGAGGAAACCGTGGAGAAAATCGGCATCGGAAGATCCCTGAAAAAGATGCAGGAAGCCTCGATCATCCTCGGAATCCTTGACCTAGCAAGGGGTACCAGCGGCATAAAGGACGATGTTCAATTTTTCCTCTCCAATGTTGACCTGTCAGAACAGAAACTCATTCTGGTTTTGAACAAGATTGACCTTACAGAAGGCTGCAATGAAGCAGATTCAGGTGTTAACAAAAATGTTATACGTGGTAACAAAATTGTTTCATTGATTGAAAATAAATCAATTGATATTCCGCTAGTAAAAATCTCCGCTAAAACCGGCGAAGGGCTTGTGGACCTTATGAGCACCCTCTCAAACAAAGCCTCAGACCTTGTCGGCACGTCCGATTCTACCCTTGTAACCAATCTCCGCCACTACGAAGCCCTCCGCAAATCCGAAGCTCCCCTCCGCAGAGTCCTCTCCGGATTAGGCGCAACAGACCACGACTCTCCCCTCCCTCCTGACCTCATCGCCCAGGACCTCCGCGAAGCCCTCCACTACATCGGCTCCATCGTCGGAGAAATCTCCACTGATGAAGTTTTGGGTAACATTTTCAGGGAGTTTTGTATCGGCAAGTGATGGCTTGTAAGCAGGTAAGCGTCTCCGCGATGATGTATTGACATGAAGAGGTAATCCATCTACATTCGCGAGAAAAGAACAAGAAGATGGAAGAATCAATCCAAGCGCATGCGATAGCGCGTTATCGCAAGGTCATAGAGGACTTCAGATCAAGGCTTGGGAAGAATCCTGACCTGGAACTATGCGAGTATTGTAAAGAAACTCATACCAACTATCGTGGCCTCATAGATTGGATGGAGCGCAACGGAATCAATACTTGCGAAACGAGGCGCAAGGCTCGTGCCAAAGAAAACGACGAAACAACGGTCTTAGAATCAGAGGGTACCTTCTTACAGTTTGTTCCGTCTGGCAAGTCAACGTCAGGCAATCTCCGAGGAGTAAGCATCACATTCCCCAATGGCGTGAACCTCACGCTTCAGGAGAGCAGCGTGGAGAGCTTGATCAGTCTGCTGAGCATCTATAAGTCACGCCTGGGAGGGGCGAAGCCATGTTTGGACTAGAAAGTAGCACCAGGTACTTTATGTGCCAGAACCCAGTAAGTATGCGCAAGAGTATCGACTCTCTATTCAACCTTGTCGTGTCCGAATAACCGATGTCTCCTATGGCAGGCGATGTGTTTGTGTTCTTTTCCAAGAACAGGCAGTCTGTAAAGCTCTTGAACTGGGATACGGATGGCTTTCTTTTATATCAGAAACGTCTGGAAAGAGGGTCTTTCGAGATGCCCCGAAAGAACGCCGACATGGGCTATTACGAGCTCTCATGGGAGACGTTCAGTTTCATAATGTCCGGCGTCTCGCTGGACAGCGTAAGGTTCCGCAAGCGGTACAGGATGCGTTTTATGAGCATATAATCTATTGACAATCAATAAAATAAATTGAAAAATCTCTTGTTTTTCCATAGAAAAAATTGTATCTTTATACTATGGGAAAGGACATGATTATCGAGATCTTGAAGACACAGTTGTAGGCTGCGAATGCCACCATACTCGCCATGTCGAGGAGATGACCTCGATGCGTCTATCCTTCGAATCGACCATTGCAGATCTCCGCAAGACGATTGCCAGCCTCGAATCCCTTCTCAAGGAACGAGACGAGTCGCTCGGCAAGGCTGCCAGCCAGATGCGCGGACTGAAGGCGACTTTCCTTCCAAAGAAATCGGAAAAGCAGAGCCCTCAGGCGAAGCCCCAGACCCAGGAGGAAAAGGATGCCGCAGATGAAGAGCGCAAGGCCAGGATAAAAGCCCGAGGCAACAATGGAGCCAAGCGCAAGGACTACTTTGCTGTAGAGACAAAGGAAGAGGATGTCTATCCTGCTGATGTAGATGTAAACTCCGGCATTGAGATAGGTGTGCGCGATGTCATCCGCTACGAGATGATCCGTCCCAGCTTCATCAAGCATATCTACCATGTCCATACACTCATGTGTGGTGATGCCGTCGTCAGTGGCAAGGCTCCGTCCGCACCACTGCAGAACTCGCGCTTCGACGGCTCCTTTATCGCCGGAATCGCGGAACTGAGATATCTGTACTCCATGCCGGTGGAGCGCATAGTGAAGTACTTCCAGGGAAACGGCTTCGATCTTGACAAGCAGACAGCCCATGGCCTGCTCAAGAAGACGGCCTTGCTCTTCGAGAATCTGTACAAAGCCATGCGGCTTGCCGTCAAGGAGGGGACATATCTCAACTGTGACGAGACCTATCATACTGTCCTTGTCAAGGATAAAGACGGGAATGGCAGCAAGAAGGGATACATCTGGGTGATTGCCTGCAAGGAGAAGGGGCCTGTATACTTCTTCTACGACGACGGATCCTGAAGCGAGGATGTCATCCTGAAGGAACTCGAGGGATATCAAAGCCATGGACTTTGCATTCAACATGTCTCTCTCGACAATCAACGTTGCCAGACAGTTTGGAAATGACTATGGCATGGATTTGTCCGTCAGCGATGTCAAGTTGCTCCTACACAATGCTGCAATGATTGAACGAATATTTTCAACGTTCGGAAAAAGCTCGAACTTGATGAAAAATAACACTGATTTCAAAGAACTTTTATTCTAAGGCCTTTGATTCGCTGCTTTATTTCTATAAATTTGCTGTACTATTGAAAAAAGGACAGGACAACTCCGAACAATTCACTAAACTCATACTTACATGAAACGAATCAGTATTCTTTTTTCTTTGATGTCCGGCCTCATTTTGTTTGGCTCCTGCGTGAGTCAGGATGACATCAGGAACCTGCAGAATCAGATTGACCAGATTACAGACACCCAAGTCAAGTCGATTGAGCAGCA
>JALFFZ010000146.1 GCA_022777585.1 Bacteroidales bacterium
AACCGATCCGTTCGTAGGCCGTCTCGCCTATGTGAGAGCTTACTCCGGACATCTTGACGCCGGTACTTACGTGCTCAATACACGTACCGGCAAGAAGGAGAGGGTAGCACGTCTCTATCAGATGCACTCCAACCACCAGAATCCTATCGATTTCGTGGAGGCCGGTGACATCTGTGCAGCCGTAGGTTTCAAGGATCTCCGCACCGGTGACACCATCTGCGCCGAGGATCATCCTGTAACCCTCGAGGCAATGGAGTTCCCGGATCCGGTTATCGGAATCGCTGTGGAGCCTAAGACTTCCAAGGATCTCGAGAAACTTGGCGTCGCTCTCGGAAAGCTTGCCGAGGAGGATCCGACCTTCACAGTCAAGTCAGACCATGAGACCGGCCAGACCGTCATCAGCGGTATGGGTGAGCTTCACCTTGACATCATCGTTGACCGTCTCCGTCGCGAGTTCGGCGTAGAGATCAACCAGGGTGCACCTCAGGTTAACTATAAGGAGGCAATCACCACCACAGTTCAGCATCGTGAGGTATTCAAGAAGCAGACTGGCGGTCGTGGTAAGTTCGCCGACATCATCGTTGAGATCGGACCTGCAGACGAGGGTCACACCGGCCTTCAGTTCGACAATCAGGTCAAGGGTGGTAATATTCCTAAGGAATACATCCCTTGCATCCAGAAAGGTTTCGAGACTGCAATGTCCAATGGTGTTCTCGCAGGATACGAGGTTCCGTCACTCAAAGTCACTGTGCTTGACGGTTCGTTCCACCCTGTCGATTCAGACCAGCTCTCATTCGAGATTTGCGCCCGTATGGCATTCCGTCACGCCTGCCCTAAGGCACATCCGGTTCTCCTCGAGCCTATCATGAACCTTGAGGTTGTTACTCCGGAGGACTATATGGGAGACATCGTAGGTGATCTCAACCGTCGCAGGGGCCAGATCAACGCAATGGATTCCACTGCCAATGGTGCAAGAATCGTCAAGGCGTTCGTTCCGCTCTCTGAGCAGTTCGGTTATGTAACCGTCCTCAGAACCCTTTCTTCAGGTCGTGCTACCAGCACAATGAGCTTCGACCACTATTCAGAGGTTCCGGCTAACCTGGCTAAGGAGGTTATCGAGAAGAGCGGCTACAAGGCCAGCGATGACGAATAATTATTAACAACGGTAAATAGATTATTGATATGAGTCAGAAAATCAGAATAAAGCTCAAATCATTCGATCATATGCTGCTTGACAAGTCAGCAAAGAAAATCGCCGACACAGTGTCAGCTACCGGTGCCAAGGTTTGCGGTCCGATTCCTCTTCCTACAAGCACCAAGATTTTCACTGTGAACCGTTCAACCTTCGTAAACAAGAAGTCCCGCGAGCAGTTCCAGCTCAGTTCTTACTGCAGGCTCCTCGACATCGACGAGTCCAATGCAAAGACCGTGGATTCTCTTATGAAGCTTGAGCTTCCTTCAGGCGTAGAGGTCGAAATCAAGGTCTGATAAGATCAGCGCTTCCCGGTGAGTGCCTACTTGCATTCCTCGGGAAAAATATCTATATTTGCAAGACCGGGGTTTCCGGTTTTGCAGATTCGGTCCCATAGCTCAGTTGGTTAGTAGCATCTGACTCATAATCAGAGGGTCACAGGTTCAAGCCCTGTTGGGACCACAAAAAAGCCATCGCTTTGCGGTGGCTTTTTTGTGGTCCCTGACGGGGCTTTCGTATTTCCCCCTAACCCCCATTACGGGGGAACCGGCGCTGTCGCGCATGTTGGGGTCAATCCATCGCTCTGCGGTGGCTTTTTTGTGGTCCCTGACGGGGCTTTCGTATTTTCCCCTAACCCCCATTACGGGGGAACCGGCGCTATCGCGCATGTTGGGGTCAATCCATCGCTTTGCGGTGGCTTTTTTGTGCTGGACCATCCTCGATATCGGGCTTCAGCGTGGAAGGTTCGTTCTTGAGGGATGCTTCCACACCCTGAGGTATTCAGATCACAGTTCCGTCTTCCAGAGCCCGTGAAGATTGCAGTATTCGTAGACGGCGTAGATTGGCCTGTCGCATTTGACAACAGCCATTGGCTTGTCTGTCAAGTCAATGTGAATGCCGCCGTCGGCTGTCTCCAGGTAGATGAAGGCGATGTGGTGCTCCGGGAGCATCGGATGCGGGACGCTGCCGACCTCAATCAGAAGTCCGCCGTCCTCCATTCGGCTTACCACAGGAACGTGCTTTTCAAGACTTGCGTCCATTGTCCCCGGCACAAGCTCTACCATTTTTTCGCCGCAGCAGACCACAGGTACTTTCGAGTCTACCAATTTCACGATAACATTGCCGCAATGACGGCATTTGAAAAACTTTACTGGCATAGAGACCTCCTTGTTTTGAAATGTTGTACAATATGTCATTTTGCTGACATTTCACTGATGTGAGCGTCATGGGACAGGATTGACGGAGCTATGGCTCCTTTCGCCAAACGCCACCCTCTCAAACCCGCGTGCCAATTCCACCAACAATTTAGCCCACAAATCGGATGCCCCTATACCATATTACGGATAAATTCGCTAATTTTGTCTCCTGCCCGGACAAACATTGCGACAAAACCGGAATTTTAACCACAGCATAGACCAAACCAATATTGAAATGAACATAAAGAGTATGCATAAGGCCCATCCCTGGCACGGAATCGACCTTGGAGACAATGCTCCGGAGGAAGTCAGAGCATTCATTGAAATAGTGCCGACCGATACCGTAAAATATGAAGTAGACAAGGCTTCCGGATACCTTTCGCTGGACAGGCCGCAGAAATTCTCCAACATTGTCCCATCCCTCTACGGCTTCCTCCCGAAGACATATTGCGCCGTCAACATGGCTGAACTGACCAACAAGGCGCTGGCAAGAATGGATATAGAGGGCGACGGCGACCCTCTCGATATCTGCGTATTGACAGAGAAGGACGTGACTCACGGTGATGTCATTGTCCGGGCAAGGCCAATCGGCGGGCTCCGCCTTCTCGATCACAACCAGGCCGACGACAAGATTATTGCCGTGCTCAAGAATGATGCAGTATATGGTGACATCAAGGACATTGATGAACTTCCTGTCCAGATTGTCCGCCGCCTCATCCATTATTTCACCACCTACAAGGATATTCCGGGTGAAAATACACAGCGTATGAAGTTCATCAGCATCTACGGTGCGGACGTGGCCCACGATGTCATTCTCAGGTCAATGAAGGATTACGAAGAGCTGATTTCAAAAAGCTGACGGAATATCGTTTCCGACTTTCCGGCCCCGGATTATATAACTGTAAATATCAGAATTTCAATGAAAAACCTCACATTCGCAGTTGTCTGCGCCGTGGCGGCGATACTCTCCGCATGTGCCAACAGGTCCGCTGCAACTAGCGGCAATCCGGTTTTCGACGGTTGGTATGCAGACCCTGAGGGAGCAGTCTTCGAGGGTGAGTACTGGATATATCCAACGTATTCGCAGAAATACGAAGACCAGCTTCATTTCGATGCGTTCTCGTCTCCGGACCTGGTGACCTGGACAAAGCACGAGAATATCATCACCAGCAAGGAAATCTCCTGGCTGAGGCAGGCCCTCTGGGCACCGTCGGTCGTGAAAAAGGACAGCCTGTACTACCTCTTCTTCGGCGCCAATGACGTTCACGAGGGCGAAATCGGAGGTATTGGCGTCGCCGTTGCCGACAACCCTGCCGGCCCGTTCAGGGACGCCTTGGGACATCCCCTGATCGGCAATATCGTCAACGGGGCCCAACCTATCGACCAGTTCGTTTACAATGATCCCCGTAGCGGGGACTGGTACATGTACTACGGTGGCTGGGGGCATTGCAATGTAGTCCGCCTCAATGAAAGCCTCACCGGCCTGATTCCTTTCGAGGACGGGACAATGTTCAGGGAAATAACCCCGGAGGACTATGTGGAAGGCCCCTTCATGCTGTACCGCAATGATAAATACTACTTCATGTGGAGCGAAGGTGGCTGGGGCGACGATTCCTACAGAGTAGCCTATGCGATTTCAGACAGTCCTTTCGGTCCGTTCAGCAGACGCGACGTAATCCTCAAATCAGATCCCGGCGTTGCCACCGGAGCAGGTCACCACAGCGTAATCCCGGGACCGGGCGAGGATGAGTGGTACATTGTATATCACCGTCATCCTCTTCCTGAAAAGGATGCCGACGGCAATCCGATTCCAGTCGAGGCTAATAACCGTGTAGTCTGCATTGACAGACTCGAATTCGCGGCTGACGGCACCATTCTCCCGGTCAAAATGACATTTGAAGGCGTGGCTGCACGGCCTATGCTTTAGATGATTCGTCAGTTACACGATTCCCGCACCTCTCACCTGCAGACCCGCTGAAAGAGGCTGGCCATCTGACCGGCGAGATTCCTGCGGGAATAGCGGGCTATGACATCAGTATTGTCCGGACGTTGGGAATTATCGCTATAGAAGTCGTGCCAGCAATGTCCTATGTATGTGCGGACGGATTCCTCGTCATCCCAGTTGAAGACAACACCTGATTGGGTCTCATTGATTATGCGGGCCATGGCTCCGTCAGTCTGGCCGATTCCAAGAATAGGGACCATCGAGGCGAGGTATTCGAACAGTTTGCCGGGCAGGGTGGCCCGGTATTCAGGCTCCTTGCGGAGAGGGAGAATCAGAAGGGAGGCGTTCTTCTGCTCGCGTACGGCATTGTTGTGGCTCTGATAGCCAAGGTCAATGAGGTTGTCCTCCAAGCCCGCGGCACGGATAGAGGCAATGATTTCCGGGTCGGTCTTGCCAGCCAGGCGGATCCGCAGCATCTTCCGGAACTCCGGGTCGGAGGCGCATTTCTCAGACAGGACCTTCCAGATCACATCGGGATTGCCGTCGGCGGCGAACAGGCCGGTGTGGGTCACATTGAAATATCCGTCCGGCTCCACCACCTGGTCGAAATCATCCTCGTCGAAACCATTGGTGATAAGCTCCACAGGCGTGTCGGTCATTGCCTTGAACTCGTCCTGGACAAGAGGGGAGACGGCCACCACCACATCTGCATTGCCAAGCACCTTCTTCTCCAGACGACAGTGCTTGCGCTCAGCCCAGGATGACAGACATAAATGCTTGAAATAGAACATTTTTGTCCATGGGTCGCGGAAGTCCGCAATCCACGGAATCCCGGTAGCGGCAGCCACCTTCATCGCAATCAGATGCATCGAATGGGGCGGCCCTGTACTGACAATGACATCCACCGGATTCTCTTCCAGATACTTCTTCAGAAAGCGCACCGACGGCCTTACCCAGGTCACCCTCGGGTCCGGGATGAACAGATTGCCCCGGAGCATAAGCATCAGTTTCTGCTTGAAAGTCCTCTCCCGGTTGTTGATGGGGTTCACCTCCTTCACACTGCTGTCCTTACGGCCCATAAGCCGGCGATACAGGGAATAGAACTCCACAATCGGCCTTTTGATTACAATGGCTTCCGGCGGGATATCTCCCTCAAGGCTTCTGTCCACGGAAGTCATTTCCGGGTTCTCCGGAGTGTAAATGACAGGCTGCCAGCCGTATTGAGGCAGGTATTTGGAGAATTTCACCCACCTCTGTACGCCGGACCCTCCGGTCGGAGGCCAGTAATATGTGATGACCAGAACTTTTTTCATATCAATGTCCCAAAAGTAACAATAAAAATCGTAAATTTGTCAGGATGCGGGGAATATTTCCCGCGGTTCCTATCATTATGGCGAAAAAACAAGCGGAGGATACTCCTCTACTGAAACAATATTTTTCCGTGAAGGCCCAGAATCCTGAGGCCATACTGCTCTACAGGGTCGGGGACTTCTACGAGACCTATTCGGACGATGCCGTACTGGCCAGCAAGGTCCTCGGAATCGTCCTCACGAAGCGTTCCAACGGGGACAAGGGAAACGTGGCAATGGCCGGTTTCCCCCATCACGCCATAGAACTGTACCTTACAAAGCTCATCAGGGCCGGGTACAAGGTTGCCGTCTGCGACCAGCTTGAGGACCCGAAACTTACCAGGACACTTGTCAAGAGGGGAGTCACCGAACTCGTGACTCCGGGCCTGGCATTCGGGGAGCAGATGCTGGAGCAGAAGGAGCACAACTATCTCGCAGGCCTTACATTTTCCAAGAACGAATGCGGAGCCGCCTTCCTTGATGCCTCCACGGGTACATTCGAGGTGGCCCAGGGCAGCCCGGAGTTCATCGGGACACTCATTTCATCACTCTCGCCCAAGGAACTCGTGGTCGAGCGCGGCGAGCAGAAGCGGGTCAGGGAACTCTTTGGGGACAAGGCTTACATATCCACTATTGACGAATGGGCCTTCGTGCACGATTCCGCAGCGGAGAGGCTCAAGAAGCAGCTCAAGGTGGATTCTCTGAAGGGCTATGGCATTGAGCGCTATCCTCTCGGAATATGCTCGGCCGGCGCCCTTACCGTATATCTTGAGCAGACACACCACGCAGGTCTCGCCAACATATGCTCCATTTCCAGGATTGACAGCGGCAGCTTCGTCTGGATGGACCGCTTCACCGTACGCAATCTCGAGGTGTTCAGCGCCTCGGCAGGCGGGGAAGGGGTCTCACTGGTGGATGTCATTGACAAATGCTCCTCCCCGATGGGCTCCAGGCTTCTGCGGACCTGGCTTGCCATGCCGTCATTGGACATTGACGAAATCAAATCCCGCCACGACATAGTGGAGGATCTCTGCTCCGACAGGGAAAGGCTGGACAATCTCCAGATGCGTCTCGGCGACATCGGTGACCTGGACCGCATCCTGTCCAGGGCGGCGACCGGAAAAATAATGCCGAGGGAGATTCTCCAGCTCGGAAGGGGACTGTCACAAATAGGCCCGATCAGGGAGATTACCATAGGTTCAGGTCAATGCTGCAATGCCCTCAGGACCCTTGTAGGCGGCATTGACGACTGTTCGGCCCTGCTTGAGGACATCCGCAGGACAATCAGTCCGGAGGCCGCGTCCGCCATCGGCAAAGGCGACGTGATCGCATCCGGAGTGGACGCGGAGCTCGACCGCCTCAGGGCAATATCGCACGGCGGGAAGCAGTACCTTCTGGAAATGCAGCAGCGCGAGACCGAACGCACCGGAATCCCTTCTCTCAAAATCAGTTACAACAATGTCTTCGGCTATTACATCGAGGTGCGCAACACCCACAAGGAGAAAGTCCCTGAGGACTGGATCCGCAAGCAGACTCTGGTCAATGCCGAAAGATATATCACACAGGAACTCAAGGACTACGAGGAGCAGATTCTCTCCGCCGAGGACAAGATTTACGTTCTCGAGACATCCATTTACAATGCTCTCATAACCCGCCTCCAGTCATTCATACGCACCATTCAGGTCAATGCCCTTGCGATTGCCCGCATTGACGTGCTCGCCGGCTTTGCCCAGCAGGCATTGGAGAGGCATTATTGCAGGCCGGAGATTGACAGGAGCCATTCCCTGAGCATCAAGGCGGGACGCCACCCTGTCATTGAGACATTGATGAAACCGGGAGAGGAATATGTGCCGAATGACATTTATCTGGACAAGGACAGACAGCAGATTATCGTGCTGACCGGTCCGAACATGTCCGGAAAATCCGCCCTTCTCCGCCAGACGGCCCTCATTGTCCTGATGGCCCAGATCGGCTCTTTCGTGCCTGCCGACCAGGTCAGATTCGGATTCTTCGACAAGCTTTTCACCAGGGTCGGGGCCTCGGACAATATCTCCCGCGGCGAGTCCACCTTCATGGTCGAGATGCTCGAAACCTCGATGATCCTGCACAATCTCTCGGAGCGCTCCCTTGTACTCCTGGATGAAATCGGCCGCGGAACATCCACCTACGACGGAATGTCCATCGCCCGTGCAATCGTGGAGTACATCCACGAATACGGGAAGGGGGCAATGACCCTCTTCGCCACCCATTATCACGAACTCAATGATCTGGAAGGCATATATCCCCGCGTGAAGAATTTCCACGTCGCAGTCAAGGAAGTGGGCAGGGAAGTGATTTTCCTCCGCAAGCTCAAGGAGGGCGGCACGGCCCACAGCTTCGGTATCCACGTGGCCCGCATGGCCGGGATGCCGAAAGAGGTCATAAAGTCGGCCGAGGACACTCTTGCGGCATTGGAGTCATCCGCTCCGGGTACCATTTCCAGGCCGGAGAGCGAAGCCTGCGGGAAGATTGTGAAGCCTTACAATATCAAGGAGGGCCGGGTCGAGAGCGACGGCTTCATCCAGCTTTCGCTTTTCCAGCTGGACGACCCGACACTGTCATCCATCCGGGACAGGCTCAATGCCGCCGATATCAACAATATGACCCCTCTCCAGGCCTTCGACCTGCTCCGGGACATGAAGAAGGAACTGGGAATATGAATGGCCACAGGCATGGAAAGATTCTCGAACTAAAACAATAACGATATGAATGTTAAATCATTAGTAATTTCCTTAGTTGTTCTGGCAGTAGCCGGGACCAATGTTTTCGCCTCCGACCGCAGCTATCAGGTAACTTCCCCTGATGGGAGCCTCAGGGCCACCGTGGTGGTAGGAAGCAACATAACCTATACCGTGAGCAAGGCAGGCGATGAAATCATCGCTCCTTCAGCCATTTCGATGAAACTCTCAGGGGACATTGCATTCGGTCTCGATGACAAGGTCCGCAAGGTAGTGCGCCGCACAGTGGACCAGAACCTCCCTACAGTGGTATATAAGCGCGCAGAGGTCCGGGACAATTTCAATGAGATGGAACTCGTATTCAAGGAGTTCTCCCTCATTTTCAGGGCTTATGACGAGGGCGTGGCCTACCGTTTCCGCAATGCTCTCAAGACCGGCTCAAAGGTGGTCTCCGAGCAGGCTGAATTTGCTATGGCAGGTGATTATCAGGCATTTGTACCGTATGTGAAGAAAAATAAGGGAAACTTTGAGGCCCAGTATTTCAATTCATTCGAGAATACCTACGAGGTGATTCCGGTATCGTCCTGGGACAATGGCAGGATGGCATTCCTCCCTGTGGCCCTGTCGGCGGACAAAGGCCGCAAGATTCTCATCACCGAGTCCGACCTCCTCGGCTATCCCGGAATGTATCTCTACAACGGGGATGCCTCCACGAAACTCACTGCACGTTTCGCCCCTTATCCGCGCGAGGTGAAGCAGGGCGGCCACAACAATCTCCAGATGGTGGTCCAGTCACGCGAGGACTACATTGCCACAGCCGAGGCCGGGAAATCATTCCCATGGCGTATCGTGATGGTGGTGGACAATGACATTGACCTCGCCGTCAATGATATGGTCTGGAAGCTCGCCACTCCGGACGACGGCTCCGATTACAGCTGGGTGCGCCCGGGCAAGGTGGCCTGGGACTGGTGGAACGACTGGAATCTCTACGGGGTTGACTTCAAGACCGGAGTCAACAATGACACGTACAAATACTACATTGACTTCGCCGCAGCACAGGGAATCGAGTACGTGATTCTCGACGAGGGCTGGGCCGTGAACCTCCAGGCCGACCTTATGCAGGTGGTTCCCGAGATTGACCTTCAGATGCTTGCAGGATATGCCCGGGAGAGGGGTGTCGGCCTGATTCTCTGGGCCGGTTATCAGGCATTCGCCCGCGATATGGAGAATGTCTGCCGTCATTATTCCGAGATGGGCTTCAAGGGCTTCAAGGTGGATTTCCTCGACAGGGATGACCAGGAGATGGTGGACTTCTGCGAGAAGGCTGCTAAGGTGGCGGCAAAATACAGGATGATGCTGGATTTCCACGGCGCCTTCAAGCCGGCGGGCCTGACCAGGACATACCCGAACGTTGTCAATTTCGAGGGTGTCCACGGTCTGGAGCAGATGAAGTGGAGCAAGGCCGACCAGGTCACCTACGATGTGACCGTACCTTACATCAGGATGGCCGCAGGCCCTATGGACTATACTCAGGGAGCAATGCGCAATGCGACAAAGGGCAATTATACGCCTGTTTACAATGAGCCTATGAGCCAGGGTACCCGTTGCCGCCAGCTGGCCGAGTACATAATCTTCGAGTCGCCGCTCAATATGCTCTGTGACTCACCTTCCAACTATCTGGCCGAACCTCTCTGCACCCGTTTCATTGCCGAGGTTCCAGTTGTCTGGGACGAGAGCGTAGGCCTCAATGGCGAGATTGGCAAGTACATTTCAATCGCCCGCCGAAGCGGTGACACCTGGTACGCAGGCTCCCTGACCAACTGGGACGCCCGCGAACTCCTTCTCGACCTCAGCTTCCTCGGTGAAGGAAACTGGACGATGGAGATTTTCCGTGACGGAGCCAATGCCGACAAGGCCGCCCGCGATTTCGCGCACGAGATTGTCCGTGTCCCTGCCGACCGCAAGGTGAACATCAAGATGGCTCCCGGCGGCGGCTGGGTGGCCAGGATTACCAGATAGCGACTGCCTGCCGGTCTTATGATGAAAAAGGCTCCCGCCACGTCAGGACGGAAGCCTTCTTTATTTGTATGGGACAATGCTACTGCTTTGCGATATTTTCGCGCATGTCGGTGTCGGCCTGGATATTTCTCAGCTTGTAGTAATCCATTACCCCGAGATTGCCGTTGCGGAATGCCTCGGCCATGGCGAGAGGAATCTGTGACTCGGCCTCGATGACCTTCGCGCGGGCCTCCTGTGCCTTTGCCTTCATTTCCTGCTCGAGAGCCACGGCCATTGCCCTGCGCTCCTCGGCACGGGCCTGGGCGATATTCTTGTCGGCATTGGCCTGATCTATCTGGAGGACGGCTCCGATGTTCTTTCCTATGTCAATGTCGGCAATGTCGATGGACAGGATTTCGAATGCGGTACCGGCGTCCAGACCCTTGGCCAGCACCACCTTGGAGATGGATTCAGGAGTCTCGAGCACCTCTGCGTGGCTCTCGGCCGAACCGATGGAAGAAACGATTCCCTCGCCCACGCGGGCAAGCACGGTCTCCTCGCCGGCTCCTCCTACCAGCTGGTTGATATTGGCGCGCACGGTCACCCTCGCCTTGCAGATGAGCTGGATGCCGTTTTTGGCAACCGCAGTCACAGGTGGCGTATTGATGACCTTAGGGTTCACGGACATCTGCACCGCCTCGAAAACATCGCGTCCTGCCAGGTCGATGCCGGCGGCGGTCTTGAAATCAAGGGCTATATTGGCCTTGTCCGCTGAAATCAGAGCGTTCACGACCTTGACCACATTGCCCTTCGCAAGGTAGTGCGCCTCGAGTTCATTGGCCTTGAGAGTCAGTCCTGCCTTGGTTCCGGTAATGAGCGCCATGACGATAGTGTTCGGGTTCACGCCCCTCCAGCGCATCAGGACCAGCTGGAGCAGGGACACCCTCACTCCCGAGAGAATAGCCTGGAACCAGAGGGCCACAGGGAAGAACCACAGGAGAATGATCAGGGCGACGAAAATCAGTGCCGCCCAGACGATGAGTGGAATTACCATAATGTTGTGTGTTTAATCGGTTTCATAGAAAGGTAAAACGTCTGCACGGGGCTTTCAGAAGGCCTCGTCCGGCATGACCGGCCTGACGTAGATCTTGTTTTTCTCGATGTGCGCCACCTCGATTTCAGTGCCGGCGTCTATCATTCCCTCAAGTGCCGTAGCCTCCATCCTCGCCTCGTTGATGCGCACCGTGCCCATGGGAGCCAGCCTTGTCACGGCCTTGCCGCGGTCGCCGGCATTGACTTCGGGTGCGGCCTCATTCTTGCCG
>JALFFZ010000178.1 GCA_022777585.1 Bacteroidales bacterium
TCTGCCTAAAACAATTTCTCTATTGTGAGAAATATTGCTATCTTTGCACACTATGCTTGACAAAGTACTTCTAGCACCATATTATTGGACCTTGAAATTGAGGCATGCGTTATATAACCGCGGCATCTTCAAGGTCCAAAAATGCGAAGTCCCGACCATCTGCATCGGCAACATCACTGCCGGCGGTACGGGAAAGACTCCGCATACTGAGATGATTGTCAGGACTTTGCTTTCAAGCGCAGACTGGAGCGACAAGCACATCGCCGTGCTCTCCAGGGGACACAAGAGGACAAGCAGCGGTTTTCAGCAGGTTCTTGCAGACGACAGCGCCACTTTTGCCGGTGACGAGCCTCTGCAGATCAAGAACAAGTTCCCGGAAGTGACGGTGGCTGTTGACCGGACAAGGGTGGAAGGCTGCGATTTTCTCCTGCATCCCGAGAAACTGGCCACATCCAAGGCCGCCAGGAAATGTATCCACAAGGATATGAAGAGGGCTGAAATCGTGGTGCTCGACGACGCATTCCAGTACCGCTCGCTGGAGGCGTTCTTCAACATTGTGCTGGTGGACTACAACAGACCTGTGAGCAGGGATCATCTCCTTCCCTTCGGAAGGCTCCGGGATCTTCCGGAGAGACTCTATCACGCAAACGTCATCATTGTCACCAAATGCCCTGTGTTCATGGATGACTGGGAGAAGATTACATGGGCCAAGTCATTGGGCATCAAGGATTTCGACCCGGAGACCTGCCAGGGTACCGACCCGCTCGGCAAGAAGATGACAGTGCTCTTCACGACCATTGACTACTGCCCTCTCGAGCCGGTATTCCCGGTAAATGACAAGCATTATCTCTATTCGAAAAATCTCATCCTTGTATCCGGCATAGCATCGGACACTCCACTGAAGAGATATCTGAGCGATTCCTACAGCATTGTCAAGCATTTCAAGTTCTCCGACCATCACAATTTCACCGGCCTGGACATAAAGCGTATCCGTCAGGCTACACGCAGATGGTCCACGGCCGTCATAGGCACCACCGAGAAGGACAGCCAGCGTCTCCGCGGCTGCAGGAAAATCGACGATGCGCTCAAGAATAAGATGTTCCAGATTCCGATACAGGTGGATTTCCTCTCCGAACATGAGAAGGATGTCTTCAACGAGACACTTCTGGGCGCATTGAGAGAATTCGGAAAATAGTCCGCACACATCTTTAGTAATGTTGAATTTCATCTTTATCTCCCCGCAGTTTCCCCATACTTACTGGGAATTCTGCAGCAGGCTCAAGAGCAACGGGGTCAACGTATTGGGAATCGCAGATGCGCCATACGAAACCCTGGACGCCAATCTCAAGGAGGCCCTTACAGAGTATTACCGGGTTGACGATATGGAAGATTATCAGCAGATGTTCAAGGCTGTAGCCTTCCTGTCGTACAAATACGGAAAAATCGACTGGATAGAGTCGAACAATGAATACTGGCTCGAGCAGGATGCCAGGCTCAGGACCGACTTCAATGTCGTCACGGGAATAATGACAGACCGCATTGCCTTCATCAAGGAAAAGTCCGAGATGAAGAGAATCTATCTGGAGAACGGCATACCGACAGCCCGACAGATAAAGCTGAAGGCGGGTCTGCCCGAGATTATAAGATTCTGCAGCCTCTGCGGCTACCCTGTCATTGCAAAGCCGGATATAGGCGTGGGGGCTGGCGGCACGCACAAGATTCACAATGAGGAAGAACTGAAGGCGTTCTACGACGCATATCCGGACGGAGACTATGTCATCGAGGAGTTCATAACCGGAGACATCTGTTCGTACGATGCCATTATCGACAGCGAGGGTAACCCTCTGTTCGAATCGATGACAGCATGGCCTCCAAGCATCATGGACATTGTCAACAAGAAGCTGGACCTCTCATATTACGTGGCCAAGGAGATGCCGGAGGCGCTCAGGGCCATCGGCCGCAAGACCGTGGCGGCATTCCGGGTGACGAACCGTTTTGTGCATCTGGAGTATTTCAGGCTCGACAGACCGAGGAAGAATCTCGGCGAGGCAGGAGATTTCGTAGCCCTGGAGGTAAATATGCGGCCTGCCGGCGGATATACTCCGGATATGATCAATTACGCACATTCTACCGATGTCTACAAGATCTGGGCGGACATGGTGGCGTTCGGCAGGTCCGACCTCGCGGCAGCCTCTGGCGAGCGGGATGAATACTACTGCGTATTTGCCTCAAGAAGAGACATTTACAGGTATATTCACAGCCACGGGGAAATCCTCGAAAAGTATGGCGAGACAATGGTGATGTGCGAAAGGATGCCGGACATAATGTCCGGGGCAATGGGCAACCAGATGTACACTGTGAGGCTGAAGACCGGGGAGGAGAAAGACGAATTCATCCGCTTCGTCCACGAAAAAATACAGTAGAACGGCTCCGCTATGCTGACGAATTATGTAAAGCGATACAGCCCGGCACTGGGCCGGGATATGGAATACAAGACCTATGGGGACAAAGGCAAGGCCGTCCTGGTGTTTCCTTCTCAGAACGGAAGGTTTTTCGACTACGAGAATATGGGAATGGTGGGCAGCATCGCCGATTACATCGAGTCCGGGAAAATACGTCTGATCTGCGTGGACAGCATCGACGGGGAAACCTGGAGCAATGCTGAAGGAGATCCCAGATGGCGGATTGAACAACATGAGCGTTGGTTCCATCACGTCATTGACGAGGTCATTCCCGAGCAGCGCAGGGATGGCGAGACATTCATAGCCACAGGCTGTTCAATGGGCGGATATCACGCCGGCAACTTCTTCTTCCGCCGGCCTGACATATTCGACACACTGATCTCCCTGAGCGGTCTGTATCACGCCAGCTTTTTCTTCGGCGACTACTGCGACGAGCTGGTGTACAACAACTCCCCTCTCGACTTCCTCACCTGGATGCCTGACGACCATTACTACCTGGACATTTACCGCAGCCGAAGAATAATCTGCTGCGTGGGCCAGGGCGACTGGGAAGCCGACCTCCTTGACTCGACCCGCCGCCTCGACGCCGTCCTGTCCCGGAAAAACGTGCCGCATTGGGCCGACTACTGGGGCTGGGATGTCTCACACGACTGGCCATGGTGGAGAAAGCAGATTGCATATTTTCTGGGCAAGGTGGTCGGATAAGGGTCCGAAGGCAATGATCACAGATTAAAACACTGTTCTCATGAGAGGCCATTTTATTGACTTTATTGCTGTATCACTCCTGCTGGCCGGTTGTTCGGGTCAGAATCCCGAAGTCATTGAAGCCATCCGCTCACTTGATGCCGTCATCAGCCAGAAGCAGTTGATCGAGGATGCCAAGAACCAGAGAATTGCGCAGCTGAAATCCAGCCTTGATTCATCATCCGGGCAGGAGGAACTGTACAATATCATGAATGACATCTTCAACGAGTATTTCCAATATGATGTGGATTCCGCCATCTTCTACGCCCACAGGAAACTCGATCTTGCGATGGAAACGGAGAGGAAAGATCTGATTCTTGATGCGAAGTTCGATATTGCCGACAGATATGTCACTTCAGGAATGTATCAGGAAGCCCTGGAAATAGTTTCTCAAATCGACACCGTAAGACTGGGCAAGAATCTGCACAAGAGAAGGAATTCATTGCTCAATACGGTATATTCCAACCTGATTGAC
>JALFFZ010000006.1 GCA_022777585.1 Bacteroidales bacterium
ACCCCTCTTGTAAAAGCCATCTTCGCCATACATATCAAGGGATGTATCGTCAACCTTCGCCTTGGATGTAAGTCCCATACTGAATGTCGGAGCGACGAAAGCACCGAGTTCCACGATATTGCCGAGGCTGAAGCCGTAAGTAACCTTGACAGGAATATTGAGATACTGCTCAGGACTCTTAACCTCATCTTCCGTCTTTGTAACTACCTCATACTCAAGACCCGGAACAATGCCGAGATGTTTGCCGACATTGAGGCCGTAGCCAGCCTGGATATAGAAACCGTTCCTGTCGAACCTTTCAGTTATCTTGCCTGCCTTGGATGCGGTCGGCGAGTAGGAATAACCAGCACCGACATAAAGCTGAGCACTGGCACAGACGGCAGTCAATGCTGCCACCAAGATAGAGAGAAACAATTTTTTCATACTATCAGATTTTTAATTGTTGTTATCCTGAGGCAAAGTTAGGAAATAATATCAGTCTGCCAAGTCTTTTTCCTTACGGCTCATTGCAAGAAGTCCGATGAATGTCAACAAACCATTGATTATCAGGAGTTCATAACTGAATTGATATCCGCCGAACCATTTTTCCGAATTGAGCTGGAGAATCAGGCAGATCAGCGGTGCCGCAATGGAGACCAACGGTACGGCCTTGTCCAATGTCCTGCGCCTGGTCAGTATGCCGAAGGCGAACATTCCCAGAATCGGCCCGTAGGTATAGCTTGCCAACCTGTAAACTGCATCAATTGCACTCGTGCTGTTCAACACATTGAAAATAAGGATGGTGAGTCCCATGCACAAAGCCATTGAAACATGCGTCCACTCCCTCATTTTCCTGACCCGGGCCTCCGATTTCCCTGCCGTGCCGAGGATGTCGATGGTAAAGGAGGTAGTAAGTGCTGTGAGTGCGGAACCTCCGGCTGCGAAAGAGCAGGATACCAGGCCGATGATGAACATTATTCCGGCAATCACCGGCAGCATTCCGCTGGTAGCCACGGCCGGAAACAACTCATCCCCACCTGACTGGATGGAAAACCTGCCGGCGAAAAGATAGAGCAGCACGCCCAGAACGAGGAAAAGCAGGATTACCACAGTCTGAAGAAGCGAACTCGTCACAATGTTCTTCTGCGAATCCCGGAAGTTTTTGCAGGACAATGATCTCTGCATCATATCCTGGTCCAGTCCCGTCATTGCAATCAGGGTGAACATTCCGCCGAAAAACTGCTTGAAGAAATATTGCGGATGGTTCGGGTCGTCGAAATAGAACATCCTGGACATTCCGCTGTCCCTTACAGCCGGGATGATGTCACCGATGCCCAAACCAAGTGCCCTGCTTATAAAAACCGTGCACAGGACTATTGAAAGCAGCATGCAGGCTGTCTTCAGAAAGTCAATCCAGATGACGGCCTTCACCCCTCCCCGGAATGTGTAGAGCAGGAGTATCAGTATGGTAATCAACACATTGACCCAGAAAGGAATACCGAGAGGGCCGAATACCATCAGCTGTAGGGAAATGCATACGAGATACAGTCTCACGGATGCCCCCAACATCTTGGAAATGAAGAAGAACCAGGCTCCTGTACGATAGGAGGACACGCCAAGCCTCTCCTCCAGATAGCCGTATATGGAAACCAGATTCATCCTGTAGAAAAGCGGTATCAGCACGAAGGCGATGACAAGTTGTCCGGCAATGAAGCCGAGGGCCATCTGCATATATCCGAAGCCCGAGACCGCCACCATTCCCGGAACGGAGACGTATGTAACGCCCGACATCGCGGAGCCTATCATTGCGAAAGCCACCACATACCAGGACTGCTTCCTGCTGCCGGTGAAGAAGCTGGCGTTGTCGGATTTGCGTCCGGAAAGCCAGGCGATGAGAAGCACAAATGCGAAATACGCCGCAATTGTGAGAATTATTGTCAATGGGTTCATATTCAAACAGTTCGCAACTACTGTACAGAAACGCTGTCCTGTGGCACGGACACAGGATTAAGCCTGGAGAGCGAATCCAGCTCGTTATGCCAGAAACGGTAAACGGAATCCAGAGCGGCAAGGTTTTCCGGCTTGATCGGCTCCTCGCTCGGGGACTCCATCTTCAGAGGATTGATCGGCTGGCCGCTCCGCCATACACGGAAATCCAGATGCGGCCCCGTGGATACTCCTGTCGAGCCGACATAGCCGATCACGTCGCCCTGTCTCACCCTTGAGCCGACAGCCAGGCCGGCAGCATAGCGGGAAAGATGGAGATATGCAGTAGTATATACTGAATTATGCCTGATTTTCACCGTGTTGCCGCCACCGCCGCTCCAGCCTTTGCTGATCACGGTTCCGTCACCGATGCTCATCACAGGAGTACCTGTCGGGGCTGCATAATCCACTCCTGTATGCGCCTTGACCACGCCCGATACAGGATGTTTTCTATGATATGAAAATCCGGAGCTGATTCTCGAGAACCTCAACGGAGCCTTCAGGAAGGCCTTGCGCATGCTCTCCCCTTTTTTATTCCAATAAAGATTGCCTCCGTCGCCCTGGTCGAAGCGGATAGCCGGCATTTCCTTGTCGTCGCGGTTGAACATTGCAATGTGAATCGTGTCAATGTCAATGACTTCCCCCTCGCAGGACGCCTCTGTGTAAACCACCCTGAACCTGTCCCCCTTCTGGAGTCCGAAGAAATCCACGGTCCAGGCATAAATATCCTCAAGGTGGACAAGCAGCATCGGAGATGCTCCGGCAGCCGTCATATCATTCCAGAGCGACGACGTGATCGACACATCAGAGAATTTCCGGGTATGTACAACCGGCTTTGTCACCCTCCATGCCCCATAGGGCTTTGTACACTTGAGCACCGTCAGATTGATCCTGTCCCTGTTGTACACGAGGTATTCCAGCACCTGCGCATCGAGGCTGTCCACGCTGTAATAAGCCTGCCAGGCATTCCCTGCCCTCATTTTCCTCGGTTCGAACACGGAGTCGGCCGCCTCCACCAGCTGCATGGCATCGGCCTGAGTCATGCCGAGCCTTGTCATCAGTCCGGTAAAGACCTCTCCGCCGGCGACTTTGCCTTCCATAAGGTCGAATGAATCCGTGCAGAATCCCAATGGATAAATTGTATCATTCTTTTCCTCCTGCGGTTCTTCTGTCCGCCTGTGGCAGGAAGGAAGGGCTGTCAATATGATGACGGTCATCATTGATGCCGCCAATATCATTCTGTTCAAATGTTTATTTCTGTCCATATCAAGGCAAATTTATGAAAATATGTCAATAAATGCTAATTTTGCCGTTACAATCATGCCGGTCCGCCGGCTGGCAAAAAAGACCCCAATGACAGACGACAAGACAATCAGCATCGCCCCCGTAGCATATTTCCGTTCCCCGTTCCCAAGCAAATTCGGAGTTCCGAGACAGAGCGGGGTTGTGGCCGAGCTCCCCGGGGAAATCGTATTCGTGCCCGGGTTCAGGCGCAAGGAGGCATTGAAAGGAATCGAAGAGTTCAGCCATCTCTGGCTGATCTGGGGATTTTCCGGCAATGCCGGCCGCTGGCAGATGACGGTGCGCCCTCCGAGACTGGGCGGCAACAAGTCCGTAGGCGTATTCGCTTCCAGGTCTCCGTTCAGGCCGAACGGACTGGGGCTCTCCGCTGTCGTTCTGGACAAGGTGGACTGGGATGCTCCTGACGGCCCTGTGCTCAAGGTGCTTGGCGGCGACCTGATGGACGGAACCCCGATTTACGATATCAAGCCTTATATCAGGTATGCCGATTCCCATCCTGAAGCTCTTTCCGGATATACCGACAATGTGGAATGGGAGGAGGCGGAGGTGGTTTTCCCTTCTGAGCTGGAAGCCAAGTTCCGCAGTCTGGGCAGGGCAAGTTCAGAAGATGTCTCAGTGCTGAAAAAGGTTCTGGCGCAGAAGCCGGTTCCACGTTATCAGCACGACTCCGGAAAGATATACGGTATGCCTTTCAAGGCCTGCGATATCAGGTTCAAGGTTGCCGGGGGCAGAATCGAAGTCGTGGATGTGGTCGGGGATCTCGCACCATAGGATGATGTAAGAGAACAATAATCAGTTAAAATAATATCATTAATTCTCCTGTATTATCATTAATTTTGCAGGACCAAATTAATGACAGCTATGGCCCGACTGAAGTACACCGCAGCAGAACTATTTGCCGCACAAGCACTTGCATCTCATCTAAAAAAAGAACTGACCGAGGACATACTCCCCTATTGGAGCAAAAAAATCTGCAAAGGTGACACCGGATTCTACGGACGCATCAGCGGAGAGGAAGTCATTGACCCGGAAGCCCCGGTAGGAGCCATTATGACATCACGCATTCTATGGACATTCTCCAACGCATTCAGGCTGTTCCGACGCGAGGAATACAAGAAAATGGCCATGCAGGCCAAAAGACTCATTATCAACAACTTCAATGACATTGAGCAGGGCGGTATCTATTGGAGCATCAATCCGGACGGCACCCCTCTCGACACCAAGAAGCAGATTTACGCCATAGCCTTCTGCATCTACGGCCTTGCAGAGTGGAACAGGGCAAGCGGGGATGAGGAGGCCCTCGAGCTCGCAAAGAAACTGTACAGGGACATTGAGAAACACAGTTTCGACACCTGCAAGAACGGTTATTTCGAGGCGTTTACCCGCGAATGGAGCGAAATCCAGGATATGAGGCTCAGCGACAAGGATGCCAATGAGAGCAAGACAATGAATACCCATCTGCACGTGCTGGAGGCATATACAGGCCTGTACAGAGTCTGGAAGGATGGGGGTCTTGCGGCACAGCTGAAGAATCTCATCGGTATTTTCCTCGACAGAATTCTTGGAGCGGACGCCCATCTCAGGCTGTTCTTTGACGATGACTGGAACTGCGGCTACAAGATTTATTCATACGGACACGACATCGAGGCTTCCTGGCTATTGCACGAGGCAGCTCTCGTTCTGGGCGATGAAGCCACAATCGGGAAGGTGGAGAAGGAAGTGCCGCGTATTGCGGCTGCCGCCGGCGAGGGTTTCACTGCAAAGGGCGGGATGATTTATGAAAAGGACAATGCCACAGGGCATATTGACGGAGACCGACACTGGTGGGTTCAGGCCGAAAGTGTCGTAGGATATTTCAATCTCTGGCAGCTCACTGGAGAGCCATCCGGACTTGAGAATTCGATTGAATGCTGGGAATTCATCAGGAACAATCTCATCGACCGCGAAAACGGGGAATGGTTCTGGAGCATCCACCAGGACGGGACAGTAAACCGCACGGACGACAAGGCCGGATTCTGGAAATGTCCTTACCACAATGGCAGGATGTGTATGGAAATCATTGAAAGAACGGCCTCAATGGCACTAGAAACAAAATAACCTACAGAAATGAAAAGAGTATTGACATTCCTTCTCGCCGTCATGGCGGCAGCGGGTACAATTTCCGCAAAAATCACTCTTCCGGAAATCATCGGGGACAATATGGTTCTCCAGCAGGATACGAAGGTAAGAATCTGGGGCAAGGCTTCAGCAGGCAAGACAGTCACCATCACCACTTCCTGGAGCAGGGAAAAAACAAAGGTAACGGCTGACGGGGATGGAAACTGGCTTGCCCTGGTACAGACACCGGCTGCAAGTTATACCCAGCACTCAATGGTCATATCCGACGGTGAAGCCGTAAAACTCGACAACATTCTCATAGGCGAAGTGTGGTTCTGCGGAGGCCAGTCAAATATGGAAATGCCGCTCAACGGCTTCTGGGACTGCCCGATTGAGGGTTCCAATGAAGAAATCGCCACGTCCGGAAAACGTAGCGGAATCCGCCTCGTGAAGATTCCAAAGACCGGCACACTTGCCCCGTCCGAGACAGTGGAAGGCAAATGGGAATTAAGCAACCCGCAGAATACCAGATGGTTCAGTGCCACGGCATGGTATTTCGCACGTATGCTGAACGAGGCCCTGGACATCCCGGTCGGACTTGTCAGCTGCAACTGGGGCGGCACAAGAGTGGAAAGCTGGCTGCCGGAGGAAATAGTGCGCACCTACCCTGACATTGACTATGACAGTGAGTGCTGCAAGAAGGAGCAGACCTGGTGGCACTACTCCAACGTCACGATTATGTACAACGGAATGTACTATCCTATAAGGAATTACACCGTAAAAGGCTTCATATGGTATCAGGGAGAGTCCAATGTCGGGAAGCACGACACCTACCCGGACAGATTCAAGACTCTCGTTAACCTCTGGAGGGAGAACCAGGGAAGCGAAAGCCCGGTGTTCTTAGTCGAACTTGCCCCTTGGCTCTATGGGGGCGACGGCACCTCAGGTGCCAGGTTCAGGGAAATGCAGCACAATCTCGCAAGGGAAATATCCAATTGCGGAGTAATCTGCACCAATGACCTCGTATATCCTGACGAGGACACTCAGATCCACCCGAGAAACAAGAAGGACGTGGGACACAGACTCGCCTACCTTGCCCTCAACCGCACTTATGGGCAGACTGGCATTGAATGTCAATATCCTGAATACAAGTCATTTACAATAGATGGGGACACTGCCGAGGTATTCTTCGACAATGCGGAGGACGGACTCAGCCCGTGGAAAGGACTGGAGGGATTCGAAGTTGCCGGGGAAGACAAGGTGTTCCACAAGGCCGAAGCCCGGGTACATACCGGACACAAATCGGTACTGGTCCGCAGTGATGAGGTCGCCTCACCTGTTGCAGTGCGCTATTGTTTCAGGGATTTCCAGATTGGCAATCTTGTCAGCGGCAGGGACCTTCCGGTGCTTCCGTTCCGCACCGACAACTGGGATTAATCATATCAAGGCGCTCCTCCGTATGGCATAAGAAGGAGCGCCTCTTCTGTCATCCAGACCGGGCGAAGCGGGTGGAGAGAACTAAAAATCTACCCGGACTTCCTTTCCCTCATAAACCACTGAGGCATCAATGCCGGCCTCACCGAAGCCGACACCTTCACGGACAATCCTTACATTGAAGAGCCTTTTTTCAGGCATACCAGGATACTCCCCTTTTCTTGTTCCGATGGTCAGGACAGCCTCGCTGTCATCCCAGGATACAGGAATACGGGAGTATTCCCCCCTCTCGTACGCATAGTCCAGACCATTGTCCTCATACAATGTGAAAGAGCCGTCTGCACCCGTATAGACATAGAGATCAATCGGGCCCGAAGGATTCTCCCCGCTCCACCGGACAGGCTCACCGATGCTGACAATCGAGCCGGCCCTGACGTACAATGGCATCCTTGAATATGTCAGTGCCACATTCTCGCCATGTCCACCGGCAATTGCCCTGCCATCGTAAAAGTCGTACCACATTGCACCCTCAGGGAAGTAAACCCCTTTGGTAACGGCCCTGTATTCCGTTACGGGAGCCACCATGAAGGCAGGTCCGAACATATACTGGGAACCGATGCCATAGACATTGCGGTCCTGAGGGAAATCCATTGCAAGAGGCCTCATTATGGTATAGTCGTCAAAGGTCACACTACCGGCGAGAGAGTAGATATAAGGCATGAGGCGATAGCGGAGACGGGTATAATAAGTCATTGACTCATAGGCAGGATGTCCCTCCGGGGCGATATTGAAGATTTCCCTGTACGGCCATTGCCCGTGAGCCCGGAAAAGCGGCACGAAGCTGCCGAACTGATACCAGCGGGTATTGAGCTCACGCCACTCCCTGAGATCCTCATTCTCCTCCCCTGCACTGTCGTAATGCTTCTGCGCGGCCACATAACGGTCCTCCACGCAGAAACCGCCTATATCCATTGTCCAATATGGCACACCTGTCACGGAGAAGTTCAGGCCGGCGGTAATCTGCGCCCTCATATCCTCCCACCTGGTGGCAATGTCACCGCTCCAGGTGGCAGTGGAATAACGCTGCTGGCCTGCAAAGCCTGAACGTGTGAGAAGGAACACGCGCCTGTCAGGGTCAACCCCGCGCTGTCCGTCATAAATCGCCTCGGCGTTCATCAGCGCATACGCATTGAAATATTCAGTAGAACTGCCGAGTGCCGTCGGGCCGCAAAGAGCCTTGCGATAGTCCATATCCACACAGTCCCGCACATTCGGCTCGCTCGCATCCATCCACCATGCATCAATCCCCAAAGGGTAATAGTGGTCCTGGATCTGATTCCAGAACAGTTTCCGGGCACCGCTGTCGTAGGCATCGTAGAATGAGCCCAGATATCCCGGTCCTACCCAGTCCCTGATGCTGTCTCTTACGGCTCCCTGGTACATCCAGCCCCTGCTGTCGAATTCCTTGTAATGCTCTGTAGTCACATAGAACTTAGGCCAGACTGAAATCATAACCCTGGCATTCATCGCGTGGATGGAGTCCACCATTGCCTTAGGATCCGGGAACCTATCCCTGTCAAACTCGTGGCTTCCCCAGGAGTCCTCCTTCCAATGGAGCCAGTCTATTACAATGTTGTCAAGCGGAATCTGCCTGCGCCTGTACTCGGCCACTGTGGAAAGCACCTCTTCCTGGGTATTGTATTTCTCACGGCTCTGCCAGAAACCCATTGCCCACTTCGGCATTACAGGAGCCTTGCCCGTAAGAGTACGGCAGCCGTGAATGACCTCATCCGCATTGTCACCTGCAATGAAATAATAGTCAATTTCCTGCTGCATCTCACCCCACCAGCACATTTCCGCCCGGGTCTCCGGTGCAACCGGCCTGAAGGCCCTGAGAGAGCAGTAGGCCACATCCCCGTCCGGCTTCCATTGAATCCGCAACGAGCTGCGCCGGCCCTTGACGAACTTGTACCTGAATTTATAACTGTTTGGATTCCAAGCAGTTCTCCAACGTTCAGGCACGACCTCCACGGAATCTATCCACACCCTGACATATCCCGAATAATAGAGAATGAAATCGAAGTCCCCATCCTCATCGCTCTCAAGCATTCCATCGTATGTCACTACAGCACCCTTGAGCGGGATCTCAGTCTGCAGACCCTCGACGTGGCTGAGGTCATCTCTCTTGAGATGGTCAAAGCTTATATTGTCCTCATTCCTTACAAGAGTACGGCCGTCAGCGGCAGTGTAAGTACCTGTAAGTCTGCCGGAAACGCCATTCACATCATAGAGGGTGAATGCCTCGGACAGCGGGAGGCTGGCTGTAGGATTGCCGAAGCGGCAATATGAATAGCTGTCCCAGAGAATGCCGTAGCCTCCGGTGGAAAGCACGAATGGGACTGATACCTTGGTATTGTACTGATATAGTTCCTCGCTTCTGCCCTTGTAGTTGAATTCCTCGCTCTGATGCTGTCCGAGACCGTAGATTGCTTCCCTGGAAGATGGGGAATCAAAGCGCTGGGTTACAGTGTATCCCGTGGTTCCATCCACCTCGATGGGACTGAAACTCCGGCCTCCTGTCTTCTCCGCCAGGATGATTTCCCCATCCGGGCCAAAGAAGCTGACCCGGCCGTCCTTTCGGTCTACCACAGCGGAAAGTGATGAAGTTGAAACTCTTATATTATCCTCACTTTTCTCTACCCTATATTCGGCAGAGCCATTCTGCGGCAGCACGGCCAGAGACCTGTCGGCCTTGAGACGTCTCTCCGGAGTGGCTGTAACCCTGATAATCTTGTCGCCGATGACCTGGAGCCTGACCGTTGCTGCATTTCCCGGCTGCGGGTCAGCAAGCCTGACAGTCACATAAGAGCCGTCCCTGCTTACATCAGAGCAGGATGACAGAATCAGGAGCGATGCCACCAGCATTGAAGGCAGCCGGATAGGGAATTTATTTGCGTTCATATTTTCTTGTTATTGGACGGAGAATCATTTGAAAATGGCCATTGAAGGCCGGGAGACGGTATATTGAAGCGTTGTCAGCCGATGCTTCACCTATGCGGACACTTAATCCTGACCCGCTTTCACTTACAGGTTCAGGATGGTCAGGATCACGCATTGCAGGGTCACCATTGCCCCAGCCGAGAAGCTGCAATGATGGATCAATGGCTACAGATACCGTGTCACAGGCATCCGGAACAAGCCGCCCTTCTGCATCCACAAGGTCAACATTGGCCACGATAATGTCCACGCTTTGCTCCATTTTTGCATTGGCTTTCACGGCCTCACCAGTTGTCTCAATCCTCTCCCGGGCGACCCTTACACCGTTTTTCCAGCCAATCGCCTCCACATAGCCGGGACGATAGACAGCGTCCCACTCAAGATAGCCGTACTTCGGGCATTCCTTCCTGCCAAGGCTTCTGCCATTGACCTTCAGCTCGACCTTATCGCAATTGGTATAAACCCAGACCGGAATCCCCTCACCCTCCCTTCCTTTCAGGTTCCAATGCGGAAGTATATGAAGGACAACATCCTGCGTCCACTGCGAGCGGAGATACCAGGCCTCATCCTTCGGGAAACCGCAATAGTCCAGAATCCCGAACTCGGAACCGGTGGCAGGGAAAACCAGCGGATTCGGCTCTCCGCGGTAGTCGAATCCTGTCCAATAGAAAAGTCCGCCCAGCCAAGGCCTCTCGTCATAGAATTTCCAGCCGCGTCCGATACAGTTCAGAAGGCTGTCAGGGCCATTGGGCTTACGGTTCAGGGATGCCATTCTCCCGTTTTCAATATCATCGTAATACACTCCCCTGGTTCCGCAGCCGGTTGTTTCCTCGGTACCTATGGCACAGCGCTCGGGATAATCCCGGCGATGCTGGTCCACAGGATTCTGAAGAATATAATTGTAACCGGCCACATCCGCCTCGGTCAGAGGTGTCGGGCCGCTGCTGGAAGCGAATGTCATAAGCCTGGTAGGATCAAGACGGTGACAATACTCCCTCATCGAGGCTGATATCCTGCTCCCGAATTCATTCCATTCAATCCCCCACTCCTCATTCCCGACACTCCAGAGAATTATGGAAGGATGGTTCCGGTCCCGGCGGATCATCCGCTCCAGCAGGTCGGTATGCATACGGTTTATTCCGCTGAGCCTGTTCTCCTCAACTACCAGGAATCCAAGGGAATCGCAGGCGTCAAGCATCTGCGGAGTCATCGGATTGTGGCTTGAGCGGTATGCGTTGCAGCCAAATTCCTTAAGCTGCCTCAGACGCCAGACCTGAAGTCCGTCCGGAATGGCAGAGCCGACCCCGGCATGATCCTGATGGAGGTTCACTCCCTTGATTTTCAGCTGCTTGCCGTTCAGGACAAAGCCCTTGTCAGGGTCAAATCGCACCTTCCTGAGGCCTGTCACAGTACGGTAAGTGTCCACGACCCTTCCATCCACAATGACATCTGTAAGTATTGTATAGAGATTCGGATTCTCACAGTCCCAAAGAGCCGGGGAATCGATTCTGAACTTAGTCGTGAACACAAGACTGGACTTCGCCTCAATGTTGGATTCAGCCGGATTACGGAAGATCTCGGCATCATTGCATATTCTCCCGTCCGGACCGTAAATGCGATGCCTCACATTGCAGGATTCCTCTGATAGCCCATTGTTGCCGACTTCTGTTTCAATGGTCACAAGGGAAGATGAAAAATCATCGTCCCGGAACTCACAGTAAACGAAGGTCCCGTCAGGGACTACTGCCACAGACGCTGTCTTGTTCAGCCAGACGTGACGGTAGATTCCGGCTCCCTCATAATACCATCCCTCCTCCAGAGACGCATCGGCACGTACGCACAAAAGGTTGGGTTCTCCGTACCTGATATATTCCGTAATGTCATATATCTGTGAAGCATAGCCGCTTTGCTCACCTCCAAGCCAGAAGCCGTTGAACCATATGCGGGAATCGCGGAAGATTCCGTCAAAACGGAGAAATAGATGCTTGCCCCTGTCCTCCTCAGGAATCTCAATCCACTTGCGGTACCAGCCGACACTGGTTGACGGATACTTCCATCCCACACATTTGTAACCGTGGGAATGACTTGCCGCTGCCTCGTACGGAAGGTCGGTCACCCAATCGTGAGGAAGGTTGATTTCCTGCCAGCGGCTGTCGTCAAACTTGTCGGAATACGGGCCGGCATTGTGGATTGATGCGGCTTTTGTGAGATAATTGAAATACTCTGTCCCGCAGCCATAATCCTTCTCCGGAGAGGCGGCGTCACCCAATGAGAATTTCCATCCATCATCAATCAGGACACATTCCCGAATGCTCTGTGAAGCCCCCGGGAATGTGATAAGCAAAGATATGACAATCAGGAAGTTCCTGACAATGGAGCAAACGTTCATTGTAATGCGGAATTACGGTCAATGAGATCATTAAGCCGTCTGACCGTCTCACCGGTCCGGAGTCCGTCCGGCTCCGTATTCAGGCAGTAATCCACGAGACGGTCAACCGTGGAAGTGGCCACATGCATTCTCGTGTCTGAAGAGGCATAGTAGATGAATACCTTCCCGTCCTCGTCTGCAATCCATCCGTTGGAGAAGAGCACATTCATCACATCGCCAATGTATTCCTCCCCTTCCGGAACCATAAGGAAACCGGCCGGATCGGCAATTATCCTGGAAGGGTCCTCCAATGATGTCATATACATATAGAGCACATAACGCAGGCCGGAGGCGCAGCCGCGTACTCCGTGAGCGAGATGGAGCCAGCCCCTGGAAGTCTTGACAGGATGAGGTCCCTCGCCGTTCTTGACTTCCTTGATGGTGTGATAGAAACGGCTGTTGATAATCTTCTCCTCTCTGACCTCTGCATTCTCCATTGAGTCCACAAGGGCCCAGCCGATTCCCCCACCGCTTCCTGCGTCGATGAATCCGTCCTGAGGACGTGTATAGAGGGCATATTTTCCGTTTACAAACTCAGGATGCAGGACAACATTGCGCTGCTGGGACTTGCTCTTCAGGTCAGGAAGTCTCTCCCAGTTGACAAGATCCTTTGTGCGGGCTATTCCGGCTGCTGCCACAGCGGAGGACAGGTCACCCGGAGCTGCGTCAGGGTCCTTTCGCTCCACGCAGAAGATTCCGTAAATCCATCCGTCCTCGTGTGCTGTGAGACGCATGTCATAGATGTTCGTGGCAGGCTCACCGTACTCCGGCATAGTGATCGGACGGTCCCGGAAGCGAAAATTGTCCACTCCGTTCGGGCTCTCCGCAACTGCGAAGAAGGATTTGCGGTCGGCGGCCTCCACACGTACCACGAGGACGTACTTTCCGTTCCACTTGATGGCACCGCTGTTCATTGTGGCGTGAATGCCGAAACGCTCCATAAGGAATGGGTTGGTTTCAGGGTTGAGGTCGTAACGCCAGAAAAGCGGAGCGTGCTCTCCTGTCAATATCGGGTATCTGTAACGTTCGTAAACTCCGTTGCCTTCAACAGGCTCGTTCTTTCTTGTAATGAGGGCTTCGTGCTCAGCCTTCAGCCACTCCAGACGTTCTTTGAAGTTCATTTCTCTATTTTTTAATCAATCATTCCAATATCAGGCAGGGATGCGAAGGCAGTGAAATCCTCCGCTGAAGACTGCCCCGGGAACGGGGCGTAGAAATGCTCCGGCTTGTCACATGCATTTCTCCAGGTCAACACATATGCCAGAGGATAGTCCTTGAGGGCCTTGTGGAGCGTAGCAGTCCACCAGTCTGCCTGAAGTATGCCCTCATAACCGGCCTCGGTAACCGCCAGCATCTTGCCACGTTCCTCCCCAACCTTCTTCATTATGTCAAGCGCATTCACAAGTTCAGAGATAAAGGTTTCGGACGTGCTGTACTGGTAGCAGTCAACTCCGATCATATCCACCATATCATCCCCCGGCCATCTCTCCATATAGATTTCCTCAGTCACGCCTCCAGCACCCGGGGAATAGGACCAGATGAGATTGCGCAGACCTCTCTCATTGATCATATAGTCAAATGTCATCTTCCACAGGGCCTTGTACTCATCCACGCTGCAGAGGTCACGTCCCCACCAGAACCAGCTTCCCGTATGCTCGTGCCAAGGGCGAAAGACAATGGGAACCATCTGTCCATCAGGAGTTTCAAATGACAGGAAGTAATCCGCCACCCTGCTGAGCCAGCCGATGAAAAGCTCGTGACGGCTGCCTCCGTCAAGTATTGAAGCCACCACCTCCTTCGAGGAAACGTCCCAGGCGTCCCCATCCGTCAGCGGGTTGCGTGGATGCCAGGAGAATGTCACTACACCGCCTCGCAGATAATGCGCAATGGCGGAAGACCTCATGGCAGAGAAATAATTGCCGTCCAGATTCTGCTCTGAAGCGAGTTCAATTCCCCCGAGGTCAAGGCCTAATACTGCAGGATACTTCCCGCACACTTCCTTCACATCCGAGCGGAGGAATTCTGTCTCGTCCCGGTCAATTCGCCAGGTATGGCCGTACATCAGGTCGTCCTGATGTCCGTACATCATCACACCCTTGGAAATATTATCCTGAAAACGGTCCATAAGGGCCGTTGCATTTCCGTCAAAGCGGCCCTCCTGAGCGGTGCAGGAAGCGGCAAGGACTATTGCTGTTGTCAAAATCGCTGTCGGTTTCATTGTCATATTCTTTATATCCGGGTCAATCGAATCGCATGGAGAGAACTACAGTTCCAATCTCACTTCGTGCCGCCCGGGCTCGTATGGCAGAAATGCGGATTTTCCGGAGCAGGTATTGCGTACAGTAATGTCATAGACCGCATCACGGAAAACCCGATGCACCCTGTACTCTCCAATTGAGGCCGGCAGGCAAGGGGCCACGGTAATACCGTCATATTCAGGCCTTATTCCCAGAAGGTACTCTGAAGCTGTAATCCAGTTCCAGGCGGCAGTACCGGTAAGCCAGCTGTTCTTGCCCTCACCCGGTCTGAAGGCATCTTTTCCTGCAACCATCTGGCAATAGACATAAGGCTCAACCTTGTGCAGGCCCTGGTCCTTGATGAAAGCGGGGGAAATCTTGCAGTAATGCTCCCAGGCATCATCCCTGCGGCCAGCAAGCACCTCACCGATAATAATCCACGGATTATTGTGGCAGAAAATACCGGCATTTTCCTTGTAGCCCTGCGGATATGAGGAGATTTCCCCATAATCCCTGATGTATTTTGTAAAAGCCGGATTGTTGAGCACAATGCCGTGTTCGCAGTCAAGATATTTCCTGACACTGTCAAGAGCCTTGTCGCACATCCCTATATCAGCGCCGATTCGGGCCATAGTGCACCATCCCTGGCTCTCAATGAAGATCTTCGCCTCGTCATTCCCGCTTGAACCTACCTTGCGTCCATAATAGTCATAAGCCCTCAGGAACCATTCCCCGTCCCAGCCATGTTCCCGGACAGCCTTCTCCATTGACTCCACAGACGCGGTGACCTCGCTGCTGTCCATTCCGAGACGGTCCAGCAAAGTTGCGAAGTCCCGGCCGACAACCACATACAGTCCGGCAATCATAAGAGACTCCGCCCTGCTTCCCTCAGTCTTGTTTTCGGTGGTCTGGAATGACTCATCAGGGTCGTCTGAGAAGCAGTTCAGATTAAGGCAGTCATTCCAGTCGGCACGGCCAATCAGCGGCAGTCCGTGAGGTCCGAGATTGTTCCCGGTAAATGAGAAACTGATTCTGAGATGCTCCAGCAATGTCTTCTCGCTCCCGGGCACATTGTCAAAAGGCACCATCTCGTCGAGGATGGAAAAGTCTCCAGTCTCCTTGAGATATGCGAACGTCCCGAAAAGGAGCCAGAGAGGGTCGTCATTGAAACCGCCCCCTATGTCATTGTTCCCCCTCTTGGTCAGAGGCTGGTACTGGTGATAGCAGCCTCCATCCGGGAACTGCGTCGCCGCAATGTCAAGAATTCGCTCACGGGCCCTCTCCGGAATCTGATGGACAAAGCCCACAAGGTCCTGATTAGAGTCCCTGAAACCCATTCCGCGGCCGATTCCGCTTTCGAAGAATGACGCAGAGCGTGACATATTGAAGGTGACCATGCACTGGTACTGGTTCCAGATATTCACCATCCGGTCGAGTTCAGGAACCGGTGAAGATACTCTGAACTTGCCGAGAATCCCGTCCCAATATGAGCGGAGGGCATCAAACGCAGCATCCGCCTTCTGAGGGGTATTGAAATCGTCAAGTATGGCGTAAGCCCTTGTCTTATTGATAATTGCAGAGCAGGAATCAATATCCCCGCCACGTGGCTCAATGAATTTGTCTTCCTGAGGATTCTCCACATAGCCCAGCACGAAGACCAGTTCCCTGGTCTCCCCGGGGGCGAGACTGAGCCTCAGGCAATGTGATGCCACCGGACTCCAGCCGTGAGCCACGCTGTGACGCGGGCAATCCTCCACAACAGCAGCCGGGGCATCGAATCCATTGTACATCCCCATGAAGCTCTCCCTGTCAGTGTCAAAGCCGTCGATCGGCGCATTGACTCCGTAGAATGCAAAGTGGTTCCTTCTTTCACGGTACTCCGTCTTGTGATAGATTACGCTGCCCTCAATCTCCACTTCGCCGGTGGACAGGTTCCTCTGGAAATTCTCCATATCCGTGCCCGCATTCCACAGGCACCATTCCACGAATGAGAAGAGGGTGAAATCCTTGCGGGATGAAGACTCGTTGGTAAGCGTCAGTTTCTGAACCTCGCATCTATATCCCTGAGGGACGAAGAACAGTTCGCTGACCCTCAGTCCTTTCCTGCTCCCTGTAATGCGGGTGTAACCCATCCCGTGACGGCATTGGTAGAAATCCAGAGGAGTCTTGCATGGTTTCCAGCCGGGGCTCCATATATCACCTCCGTCATTGACATAGAAATACCTTCCGCCATCATCGGCAGGCACGCTGTTGTACCTGTAACGGGTGATGCGGCGGAACTTCGCATCCTTGCAGAAGCAATATCCTCCGGCTGTAGCGGAGATCAGAGAGAAGAAATCCTCAGTCCCGAGATAGTTCATCCACGGCCACGGCAGGGCAGGGTCGGTTATGACGAACTCTCTTTTCTCATCGTCAAAATATCCGTATGTTCTGGTTTTCATCTTGATGGAATGTTACCTTGGGGCATTGTCATAGACCGACTTGATGGTGTATGACGGGTCTGTGGTATTGAAGGCTTTGTACATTATGTCGATTACCGGCCTGGAGTCATTGATGAAGCTTCCGTCAGCATGGTCAATGTAGCCGAAGGACTCATTTCCGGTACTCCTGGCCCCATTGTCCCAGACTATAGGGCAGAGTCCATATTCCCTGGCAGCCTTGAAGACAAACTCGAACCAGTAGCGTTGGAATGACTTCGCACGCTCATCATCTCTGTTTACAGCACCGCATTCTCCTATATACACCGGTATGTTCTTGTCCAGATACTTGTCCTTCAGCATCCTGAATGTGTCAATGACATTCTTCTCACTGTGATTCGGGTCCTTCTTCCCATCAGCCCCGGTATGGCCCCACTCGGTATAGGCGGAGTTCTGGCCGAGGGCATATCCTGACGGATCGTAGAAATGCACTGAGACGATCAGCCTGTCCGCAGCGGAATCCGTCGGCAGCACAAGGTTGTCGGCTGTAAGTGAAGGATTCGCTGAATATCCGAGAATTGAGAGATATCTGTCTGCATTATTTCCGCCGGTGGCTCTTACAGTGGTCACGAAGGTCTGGGCAAGCTCATTGATGACAGCATACTGCTTTCCGCCGTCTGTGAGGTTTCCGCCGAATCCCCAGCCGCCATCCTGAAGTTCATTGTAGCCCTCGAAGATGAGCCATTCCCCTTCTTCCGCGAACTTGCGGGCAACCTGCTCCCACAATGCCTTGTACCTTGCCATCATATCCTTCTTGTAGTCTGCATCGGAGGCAGCCTTGTGCACGCAGAGCCATCCTGACTCAGGACTGTCATCGTGATGAACGTTCACAATGGCATTGAGTCCCGCCTTCTTCGCATAGCCTGCAATCTCGGCCACCCTGTCCAGCCAGGCTGTCTCGACAGTATAATCCGGTGCATCGCCTATGTGCCCCATCCAGGTTACAGGTATGCGGACGGTCGAGAATCCCTTGGCCTTCAGATTGTCAAAAGTCGCCTGAGTGCATTTCTCATTGCCCCAGTAAGTCTCGCCGGAGACTCCGCCAACCATGGCATCCATCTGGTTTCCGAGATTCCAGCCATAGCCGAGCTTCCTTGACAGAGATATTGCATTGTTGTCCGGCAATGCGGGAGTGTCGAGGAAAGACAGATCTTCCTGCGCAGCCGCCTGATTGACCTTCAGATACTTCTTCATGTCGGCACAGACAACTGAAAACTGAATGGACCTTGGCTCATAAGTATCATTGGCCGAGACATTTACTGTCAGCTCACAGGCATTGTTCATGACGGACGAGGGAGTAACCTCGCACCAGTCGCTCTGGCCAACTATGTATGGTTTTTCACCGCATACGGCATTGACCTTGAATACGCCTCCGGCAGCCTCCGCCTCAATGACTTCAGGGGAGATTGAAAGTACAACCTCCTCCGGCGTCGGGTTTTCCTTGCTCTGACAGGAAAGGGTCAATGACATAGTAGCCAACAGCAATAATATTCTTCTCATAATCAACTATTTATACAAATTATCAGGCAATTCGTCCAGACCTGCGACATCCTCGCAGGCCCAGCTGGCATTCCACCAGGCTATGTCCGCATGCTGATGCGCATAGTTCTCCGTATGATCATTGCCGTAGTCGTACCACGGCGCAAAATACAGCCAGGCGGCTCCGGCATCCCACTGTTCGGCCATCGAAGGGACACCACCGTTCTCCGAAAGGGTCAGCATCTTGTTCGGGTACAGGCCGGCAACCAGATCGAAAATGCTCTTTACGGCGGCCGGGGAAGATATATTGTAGATGTCCTTGCCTATAATGTCCACATACTCGTCGCCCGGGTAGAAAGGAGTGTCCATATCCTCCGTATTGGATGTCTGGCACGTCCATACCCAGATGAGGTTGTTCAGACCCTCCTGCCTGAAGTAGTCGTACATGTATCTCCAGAGCCTGACGTATGTCTCCGCTCCGTCCCGTCCCCACCAGAACCAGGCTCCGCTGTGATACTGGGTGTATGTGTTTCCCGCAGCTTCGTGGAGCGGACGCCAGAGGACCGGTATGCCGGCATCCTGGAGAAGCTTCAGATATCCTGCGATTTTGGCAAGGTCGGCCTTCGCAGTCCTCTGCTCCCAGGTACCGTCCTTGAAGATATTGGCCGGACTGAAGACCGTGGTTGAACCGCTGCCGTCTCCCGGGGTGCAGGTATAGTTTGATGAGCCTTCGTAACCGGGCACATTCCAATGCCAGCAGGCGCTTACGATGCCGCCCCTGTCGAACCATCCCTTTGCCGGGGATATGTCGGAATAGTCGATCCAGTTGGCTGGGGATGCGAAAAGGTGAATGTAGTCGAAGGTTGCAATTGCCGGCCATTTCCCCGTCCATTTCGCCACCCATTCCGCCTCTGAGGTATTCCAGTTGACATTGGCCATAGCACCTGAGAGAGTCTTTTTCCCATATATGGAAAGCAGATATCTGTACAGGGCTTTTGTCGCATCTGTGGCATCAGGGTTCACCGGAACAGGAGATATGGACTGAGAAGGAATGTCCCTGGTGCTGAAGCCAGTGGTTATGGCCTTTGCCGGGTTTTCCTTATAACCTGTGACAGTGCCCTCCGGCAGGGTCACGGTGTAGGTGCTCGCCGGCTTGAGATTATCCAGGGTGAGGGTGACGTCCTTGCCATAGGCGTTGATTCCGGAAATGACGGCTCCGTTGTCAATGGTTATTTCTCCACGTCTTGCCGTAGGGCACATTACAGCCGCATCGAATGTCAGTGTCAGGTCAATGCTGCCGTACATTATCCCTTCCGCTCCGTTTTCCGGGCTGACTGACACCAGCTTCGGTGCCTCGGCCTGCTCCGGAACAGGGTTGTCCGGTTTCTGGCAGGAGGCCGCAAGGCAGAGCAAAGCGCTGAAAATGTAGAGTTTATGTTTTTTCATATCTTGGTATTCGTGGATCCCGGGAGGGCGGTCAGGCCCGCCCGGAATAATAATTTACGGAAGCAGAGTAACCTTGGTGACCTTGACGTTGTCTCCGTTCAGGACGAAGACTCCGCCCCAGCCACCGACTTTGATGGCACTGTCATACATTTCCTGTGTCAGCTCAAGTGTATAGCAGCCACCATTGGCGGCCAAATCATATTCTGTGAACTTTCCACCTTCCGTGTCGTTGCCGACCGAGCAGATGCTGGTATAAGTCGGTCCCCAATGTCCTTCGACAATCTCAAGTTTCCACGCATCTTCAATAGGAGTAATGTAGATGGAGACTTTGCTGCCTGCCTTTGCACCGTTGGATGTCAGCTCAGCTCCGCCATCACTCAGAAGGTACGGCTGATTTGCCCAGTCGTCGGCAATCGCCTCGCCTTCCCAGATGGTGACATCCATCGGAATCTCAGTCTTGAGAGTAATCTTGGTCAGGGTGTAGTTGCAGCCGGTAAGCACGAGTCCGCCATTGACGATGAGGTCATCCAGCATTGCCTGTGTAAGCGGCACTTCAAGCTGAGTCTGTCCTGCTGCAAGCTCGAAGAACGAATTCTCCGGAAGGTCGCCCCAGCCGTTACCGTGACGGAGCGCAATCTGCCACCATCCCTGTGAACTGTCCTGAGTGAAATCGAATATCATTGTGACGGTTCCTGCAGAGAGATCGATGCTTGACCAGTCGAAGCCGTCCCAGGCCAGATCCTGATTTCCGCTCCAGGAGCCACAATCCCAGGAACCGCTCCAGATGACTTTCTTCTGGATGTTGTTAGGAATGCAGTCGATGGTATATTCCACCGCGCCGTTGGATGAGATGAGCTTCAGCAAGGTACCCTTTCCTGCCATATCAGGGAGACTGATGTACAGAGTCTTGCCATTGAGCAGGAACTTCACGCTTTCACCGTTGACCTCCACGCTCTCGAGCTTGTCCTCATTCTCCACAGGGACTACAAGCACTGTTCCTCCATAAATTTCGGTCTCCGCAGAAGGAAGTTCGGTAATGAAGCAGGCCGTAGGCTTGTTCACTGTAAGCGGCTCACAGTCAATGCTTGTGCCATTTGCGAGATTGAGCTTGACCACGCCGGTTTCAGCAGTTGTCGGAACCGCCACGGTGATTTCGGTCTCTGTGGCCTCAACCTCAACGGTAAGGTTGCCGCCGAATGTCACGCTCCGGACAAGGTCAAGGTCAGTTCCGCCAATGACAATGTTGGAGCCGGCAGCGGCCGGATTCTCGCTGTATGATGCGAATGCAGGTTTCACAAGGCTGAAAGCGACAGTCACCGACTTGCCGTTCTCCATTTTGAGGGTTGCATCACCTTCGGTAGCGGTGTCAGGCATTGTAAGTGTAATATCAGCAGCTGTCTCGAATTCCACACCGGCAGCGCCTGGGAGGTCAATACCTGAAACAAGGTCGAGGTCTTTACCCTTGATGGTGAGAACAGAACCTGCCTTCACAGGAGAAGGGGATGCTGAGAGAGATGCAGGTACGACCGTCACATATTCACCTGCTTCCACCTCGACTCCTGACTTGGCGACAAGGACGGCAGTTCCGTCCTGTGCGGCAGCAGGAAGATTGAAGACAATCTCGGTTCCGGCTCCGTTGACAGTGAAATCGACAGCAGGGGCACCTGGAAGATTGAGTGCTGCGACATAATTGAGATTGCGGCCGGAAATCTTCACTGATGCATTGGCAATGAAACGTGCGGCTGTCATTGAAGTAACCTCAGGCTGTGCCACTGCAAGTTCATCCTCGGAATAGATGATGTTCGGGATCAGGTCGGCATTCTCCTCGAGAGTCTCGTCAATGTCACCGACACCGATAACACCTGTACGGGCCTCTACAGGTACCCTGACCTTGATTTCGTAACGTGAATGGGAGATGAAGGCCTTCTCGGACACAACTACTTCATCGCTGAAGATTACCTCGTGGATGAGGTTGAGATAGTCACCCTTGATGGTCAGAACATCGTCCGCCTTGACTGAGGTAGGTGAGAATGACTCAAGTTCGATCGGCTCAAGATATGTGAGAGCCGTCTTGGTCACGATTTCCTTGCCGTCAGATGCAACGAGGGTCACGACACCAGGCTCCGGACCGTCCTTCGGGACGATAATCCTGATTTCGGAAGGCACACCTGCCTTCACAACATTGATATCGGTAATCGGACTCACACCCGGAATAATCACTTCGGTGACTTTGTCCAGATTGCTTCCGAGGAAGCGGAGTTCGCCGCCTCTCATAACAGGCTGCGGTCCATAGACATTGAGGGCCACGCCAACCTCCTCATACTGGTTGGTATCCACCAGTTCATCCTTACAGCCTGAGAAGACGGCCGCGGAAATCGCAAGAAGGCTTATTATATTGAATATCTTTTTCATACTCTTCAATGATTATCTGTTAGGGACAGCCCTGAGGTTGTCATATCTGAAGACAGGGGTGCATTCCGTTCCTTTGGTTCCGCCGTTCCAAGGCCAGATTATGAGGCTGGCGAAATCTTCAGGACTCTGAAGCGGAACCAGACCTTCAGTTCCGTCAGCATTGTACTTGAAGTCGCTGAAAGGAATGGTTACGGTAATCCACTGGTCGTCGGTGTCGAAAGAACCGCTCTCGGCCCAAGGAGTGTAGAGGGCGCGGCAGAGGTCGAGACCTCCTTTTGCGGCAGTGTGGATATAGGTATTGTTCTGCCAGCTGTCATTGGCGCATCTTGCGGCGCTGGTGAACACAATCTGCATGGATCCGGACTTCCAAGGATTGCTCTTCGGAATGTAGAGTTCGAACTTGAAGGCCATATTCTTGAAATCGCTGAAGTCGATGAAGTTGCAGATAGGTATGCCGGCACCCGAGGTGATGCCCATAGGGTCGCCGTTCCAGTTTCCGCACCAGAATGGAAGCTTGAGGGCTTCCTGCCATCCGCCTTCCTCATCCAGATCGGCCGGACCGAGTACGACATAGTTGCCGGATACTCCTCCCTCGCTGCTGTAGCTTGCGGCGATGTTCCATCCCTGAGGAACCACGTCTGTAGTACCGTCAAAGTCGGTGATGATTCCCCTGGTGTCCCTGTAATGGAATACGGACTTGGTCTCGCCATAGATTGTGCTGACCTCCACCGGTCCTTCCGGAGCCTCCGGAACAACGAAGGTCAATGACGTCTTGGAAATCCTGATGTCTTTCTTGGCGACAGGAACTCCGCCGACTGTCAATGTGAGAGGCACATTAGGGTCATCCACGAAATAGTCTCCGTAGAGCACAGCCTCGCTGCCGGCAGGAGCATATTCGCAGGACATTGAGGAAATGGCCGGTCCAGGGACGAGCACGTGGAAATCGGCGGTGACAGTATCCTTGGAAGGAGTAATCATATAAATCTTGTCACTCACCAGGCCCGGAATGTTCTTCGGAACCGAGAGGATGAGAGTGTGGTCTGTCATGAAGCTGGTATTGAGAATGGCCTGCTGGTCATTGAACCATACTTCACGGATGCTCCTGAGATTGTCTCCGACGAAGCACAACTGCGACTCCATATATGCCTCTGTAAGAAGGGAATCGGCGGAGTTCACATCAACAGGACGTATGTAGTGAAGCACAGGCACTCCGTCAGCGAGTTTGAACGCATCCGGCTGGTCCTCACAGGAAACTGCGAGAATGGCCAATGCTGCCGCACCAATGTATGAATATATCTTTTTCATTCTGTTATATGCTATTAGAAGTTATAGGAATATGTCTCGCGCACATTGATTTCCTGCGCCGGCTCGAGGAGATGAGGATTGTTGACCACATCTTCCTGAGGGAACGGAAGGGTGAATGACGATTCAGTGACATTTGGCACAGGAGTGCTGCTGTCATATGCGCACTCGCTTTCATCCACCACCCAAGTCTTCTTTCCCGACTCGTACCAGGTCTTATAGACTGCGTTGAGATTCCACCATGCGTTTCTGCGCTGAGCCTTGATTTCGGCGATTGCCCCGTTCATGTCGTAGTATGACCGGCGGACGAAATCGTACCAGTAGTCACCCTCTCCGGCAAGTTCCAGACGGCGCTCTTTCCATATATCCTTGATGGCTACGGATGTGAGAAGAGCTGCTCCGGCACGCTCGCGAACCTTGTTGACATACTCAAGGGCAGCGGCGCTGTTGCCTGTCAGAAGGCTGGCCTCGGCATAGATCAGATAAACATCCGAAAGACGGAGAATATGTGTAGGAAGCTCGTAAGCCATCCTGGCCGCAGATTTGCCGAGAGCTGTCTCGTGGTCGGCATTGTTGCCGTAGAGATGCTTGCAGTTCTGTGCTCCGCAAGGGCCGCAGAATTCTCCCGGACCGCCTACACCGTAATCTGCATCATACATGAATCTGAGGACATCGAAACCGCCCTTGTCCTGCCAGAAATAAGGATAGAAGTCGCCTGCCATCATCATTGTGACCTTGCGGCGCGTGTCCTTCTCGGTTGCCCTTGCCGAAGGATTGTCCACAGGAGATACTCCGAAAGCGTCCATCAGGTCAACGGAAGGTCCGCCCCACTGGCCCCAGACATCGCCGAACTCATCGAATCCGGTCATTCCGAGGTCGGACTGGAGGGTATTCTGACGGGTCCACTGGTTGCCGTCCACTGTCCACATCCAGCTGATGAGAGGCTCGCCTGTCTGATTGTAGAGAGCAGGGGAAAGACGGAACACGTCCGAATAGACAGGAGTGAGGGAACGTCCGGAGTTGTCAATCACATCCTTGGCATACTCGGCGGCCTTCTTGAGCAGTTCCTGGTCGAGAGAACCGTCAATGCCGGCCATTGTCAGATAAACCTTTGAGAGCAAAGCCTCGGCTGCATAATAGTCAATGCGGTTGTTCCAGCCGGAGGTCTTCTTCGGAAGAAGGGACATCGCCTTCTCGATGGTCATTATGATGTACTCATAGACATTCTTCCTGGTGACCTTGTAGATATTGTTGTAGTCATTGGTGCCGAGAAGCTCGGAGTTGCTGTGTACAATCGGAATCTCGCCGAACGTCCTTACCATGAAGAAGTAGGCCAAAGCCTTGAGTGTGAGAGCCTCGCCAAGACACTGGTTCTTGATTGCCTTCGAAGGGCCATTGGCTGCATTGATATTTACAAGGACAGCATTGACGTGACCGTTTACGGCCCAGAGAGAGTAGGCCATGTTCTTCAGGTCCTCGTCCGTGGCATTGGTGGTGAAAGTAAGATACGGGCTGCTTCCCCAGTACATATTGCCCGACATTACTTCACCGATCTTGATGAAGCCTCGCTGGAAGTCATACCAGGGCGAATTGTAGATGTAATTCACACCCTGGATGCACTGCTCGTCGTTCATGTAGAAGTTCGAGGTGTTATATGTGTCCTCTGACGGACGGTCAAGGAATTTCTCGCAGGAGACTATCCCCAATGCAAGCAGGCCGACCGCAAGACTACTGAATATTCTGTTGATTTTCATGATTTTCAGATATTAGAATGTAATGTTAAGGCCGAATGAATACATAGTCGGAGCCGGATATCTTCCGTTGTCCAGACCGAAGGTCAGACCTGTGGAGTCCTGTGTGGATGCACCGACTTCAGGGTCATAGCCTTTGTATTTGGTAAAAGTATAGATATTCTGGAAATTGAGATACAGACGGAGGTTCTCAATCCTGGCCTTCTCCATCCATTTCTTAGGGAAGGTGTAACCGAAGGTGAGGTTCTTGATTCTCAGATATGAGCCGTCCTCAACATAGCGGTCACTGATACGGTCGTTGTCATTAGGGTCGTTGATGCTGGCGCGAGGAATCTTGGTTCCATTGTTTGCAACCCTGACATTGGTGATGTCGTCATACCAGTTGCCATACTCGTAAACCTTGTCGGCATCAATCGGCACGAGCTTGGCCCTGCCGCCGACTGCATTGAGCTGGTTGATCCATGCGCTGTTCATGTGGGTGAGGTTGATTGAATTGTAGTTCAACACCTTGTTGCCATATGAGCCGTTGAGGAAGATGCTGAGGTCGAAGCCTTTGTAGCGGAAGGTGTTGGTCCAGCCATATGTGAAGACAGGGAGCGGAGAGCCGATGATGGTGCGGTCGTTCACGTCAATCTTTCCATCCTCGTTGATATCCCTGAACTTGAGGTCTCCTACCCATACTGTGTTGGATCTGTTGAACACTCCGTCCGCAGGATATTTCTCTGCCTTAGGAGAGTTGAGAATGTCGTCGTACGATTCGTAAACTCCTTCTACCACATATCCGTAGAAATTGTAGAGAGGCTGTCCGATTTCGGATACGCAGACAACGTCATTCCACTGTCCGTAGCCGATGAGGGCTGCATTCTCGGTTCCGCTGAGGGAAAGGAGCTTGTTGCGGTTGAATGAAATCTGGAAGTTGCTGTCCCACTGGAACTCGCCTGTGAACGGATGAGCGTCGAGAGTGATTTCAAGACCCTTGTTGAGAATGCTTCCATAGTTGCCCTTAGGAGCCTCGAGTCTGGATGAGCCGTTGCCCTGGGTTCCCATGTATGAAGGGAGCTGCATTGACATGAGCATATCGTCAGACCTCTTGTAGTATGCGTCCACCGTGAGGTTGAGCCTGTCCTGGAAGAAGCCGAGATCGAGACCTACGTTGTACTGCTCCTGTTTTTCCCAACGGATGGAGGTGTTCGGAATATTGGCCGGACGGTAGCCCATGCCGAGGCCTGAAGGCATCTGGCTGATGGCCGAACCCCAGGCGTAGCTTCCGATATTGGCGTTACCCGTCTGTCCCCAGCCGAGGCGGAGCTTGCCGTTGCTGAACCATTTCTTTGCATTGCGCGCGAATTTCTCGTTGGAGAATCTCCAGGATGCTGCAAATGAATGGAAGCCTGCCCATCTGTTGTCCGGGCCGAAGTTGGAAGAACCGTCGTAACGGTAAGTATAGGTCGCATAGTAGCGGTTGTCGAAGTTGTAGGTCTCGCGGGTGAATACCGAAGCCATCGAGGAACTTCCGAAACCGGAGCCGATTTTAGGGGTACCTGTACCGAGAACCGGGCTGTGCACCTCATTGGAAGGGAGATTGCTGCCCTCGGCGGAGATGAACTCCCATCTTGATTCCCACATTTCCTGTCCGACCATCGCACTGATGTTGTGCTTGCCGAAAGTATTGTTGTAGGTAAGGTAGTTCTTTATCTGCCAGTAGGTGTTGCGGTTGTTCTGGATGCTGCTGGAATTGCTCTTCCTTGACCAGGAGCCGAGCGTCAATGCAGGCTCGAACCTCTCACCCTTCGACCATCCGAAGTCGAAGCCGACCTCGGTACGCCATACAAGGTTCTTCAGAGGCTTGAAATTGACGAACGGAGTGATATCCGCATAGATGTTGCCGGTGAGTTTCTGACGCTTCAGGAGAATCTGGTCCTCCATTGCGAGAGCGACAGGGTTAGGGTTGCTGTATCCCTCACGGACTGTGGATGAATAGTTGCCGTCCACATCATAAATAGGAATATCAGGGATTGTGGACAGAGAATAGTAGATGAGACCCTCGCTTGAATCCGCAAGCTTGAGATCGTCATTCGTATTGGCGAAGGTGGCGCTGAGACCGAGCTTGATCCAGCTCTTGAGCTGTGCGTCAATGTTGGTACGGACGCTGAAACGATCGAAGTTGGAACCTATGATGGTACCTTCCTGATTCATGTATGAGCCTGATACATAGTACTGTACCTTGTCTGTTCCGCCGGATGCGGAAAGCTGGTGCTGGTGCTGGAGGGCAGTACGGAAGATGGCATCCTGCCAGTTGGTGCCGACTCCGAGAATCGAAGGGTCGGAATAGATTTCATTCGGATTGGCGATTTCGCCTACGGAAACGAGATCGTTGTAGAACTGAGCATACTCGCGGAGGTTCATCATATCCAGACGCCTTGTCTGCTGCGAGACGGCGAACATCCCGTCGTAATTGATCTTCGCATCTCCGGACTTACCGCGCTTTGTGGTGATGAGCACGACACCGTTCGCACCCTGTGCACCGTAAATCGCAGTGGCAGAGGCATCCTTGAGGATTTCCATGCTTACAATGTCGGCAGGGTTGAGGGTGGAGAGAGGTGAGATGGTGGAAACCTTTCCGTTTCCGAGGGCGTCTCCAAGACCGAAATCGGCACCGGAATTACCGCCACCCTGCACGATGACACCGTCTATTACATAGAGAGGCTCGGCATTGGCATTGATGGTAGCCTGACCGCGGACTCGGATTGATGATGAAGAACCCGGAGCACCGGAGGTGGTGACTGCCTGGACACCGGCTGCACGACCCTGGAGGGTCTGGTCGAGGGAGGTTATGATGGTTGCCTTGAGGTCTTCCTCCTTCATTGATACGGAAGCTCCTGAAAGGTCGCTCTTCTTCATAGTACCGTAGCCCACCACTACAACCTCGTCAAGAAGCATGCGGTCTTCCTCGAGTGTCACATTATAGACTGAAGAGGTACCGACCGTTACCTCAACATCCTTGTATCCGATGGATGAGAATACCAGAACCGCCCCCTGAGGGACATTCAAGGTATAATTTCCATCCAGATCTGTAACGACACCGTTGGAGGTGCCTTTCTCAACGACGCTCGCGCCGATGACCGGACCTATGTTGTCAACGACAGTACCGCTGACTTTCTTAGGCTGGGCCACAAGCGACAAGCTCAAAAAGAGCATCGTCAAGCAAGTGAACAGTTTGCTTTTCATTTTGCTGAATTTAGTGTTAATATTATATAGGGTCAATAGAATCTTTTCAGTGTTATTTCGACTCTGCAAAATTACACTGATACCTCGGGGCAAACAAATATAAATTTATCAGATAATGATACTAATTAAACACGACCGAAAGAATGAATCAGAAAGGCTTCCGCACTGTCATACAGTGACTTTATGCTTCTTGTACATTTCCCTGAACTCCCGGGGAGTGCTGCCTCTTTTCGCCTTGAACATGCGGTTGAAATTGGAGAGATTGTTGAAGCCGCATTCATAACAGATTTCGGATATGTTCCTGGTGGTGTCAACCAGCATTCTGGCGGCGAATCCGAGCCTGATGTCGGCTATGTAATCTGACAGAGTGCGGTTAGTCCTGACGCGGAAGAAGCGACTGAATGCCACGGGGCTCATCCCCGCGAGAGAGGCCAGGTCCTTAAGGCGCAAAGGCTCGGCATAATGGTCATTGATATACTGTTTGACCTTCTGGACCCTCCGGCTTTCCTTATTGCGCGACGTATTGGCGAATGAGCTGGAAGACAATATTTTTACATCATCAGCAAGGGATAGTTCATACAATATGTACAGGAATTTGAGGAACTGCACGAACTTCTCCTGCTCCACGGCAAGAGTGTCGAGGGCGGAATACACCTTCATGATTGCGGAGACCGGGAATGCGAGCCCATGCTCAGCCTGGGAAAGCATTTTCCGGATGGATGCGAACTGGCTTTTTGCCAGCAGGCTACTGCTGAGAAGATCATCGGAGAACTGAATAGTGATTTCCCTGATGTCCTTGGAGTTGCAACTGCCCTGCTCCCATACGTGTTCCAAGCCCTCGGAACCGACCAGAACGAGTTCATATTCACCGATTTCCTCCACGCTGTCCCCCACAATCCGGCGGACTCCGGCCCCATGCTCGATAAAGTTCAGCTCGAATTCCTTGTGGCGGTGAAGCGGATATGTAAACTCCGTCTTGTGACGCTCAACGATATGGAAGCAATCCTTTTCAGACAACTGGGTAATTTCCGTGAATACTGAACTCATAGTATCAATTTTTGAACAAAGATAATTAAAATAATATTATTTTAACCAAATATTGACAAATTAGTAATTGGAATAATACAAAAGCGGAAGGCATGCACCTTCCGCTTTTGTACCCCCAAGAGGATTCGAACCTCTACCGTCAGAACCGGAATCTGAAATCCTATCCATTAGACTATGGAGGCAAATATGTCCTGCAAATATAGCATTTTTATAGATAATCTACAAATGGGCCACCTGCACATTTATCTCAGCACAAACCTGTGAGCCGGCCTGGTCGAATCACC
>JALFFZ010000050.1 GCA_022777585.1 Bacteroidales bacterium
CATATCCTATGGACAAGAAATATTTCAAGGATAAGGTAATAATCATAACAGGAGCCAGCTCGGGAATCGGGTTGGCTTCTGCCAGATTATTCGGAAGCTGCGGAGCGAAGGTGGTGATGGCCGCCAGGCATCTCGATGTGCTTGAGGCTGAGGCTCCTTCAGTAAACCCTGATCCGGATTATGTTCTCTGTGTAAAGACTGATGTCTCGGTGGAGGACGACTGCCGCAATCTGATTGACAGGACGGTGGAGAAGTTCGGCCGCATCGACATTCTCGTGAACAATGCCGGGATTTCCATGAGGGCTATGTTCAAGGACCTGGACCTCAAGGTGATACACAGGCTGATGGATGTCAATTTCTGGGGCACGGTGAACTGCACCAAATATGCGCTTCCTTATCTTCTGGAGACGAAGGGCTCGGTGGTCGGGGTCATTTCCATCGCCGGCTATTCCGCACTGCCTGCGAGGACGGGATATTCTTCTTCCAAATATGCGATCAGGGGATTCCTTGACACGATCCGTATCGAGCATCTCTATGACGGACTTCACGTCATGGTCTTCGCGCCGGGCTACACTTCCTCCAATGTCAGGAACGCAGCCCTGGTGGCCGACGGCTCCGCGCAGGGGGAGACTCCGCTCGACGAGGGCAAACTCATGTCCGCCGAGGAGTGTGCGGAATATCTTGCAAAGGGTCTCCGCAAGCGTAAGTCCGAAATGATATTGACCGGTCTCGGCAAGGTTACAGTGCTGGCTCACAGGCTTTTCCCGAGACTTACCGATAAATTGACATATAGTTTCATTGCCAGGGAGGCGGGCAGTCCTTTCCATAAGGAATAGTGCTGCCCTTCCCGGTAGCAAACATCCAGATTATGGCAAAAACCGGGATACCGAAGGAGCCGAAGATTTATCTTTGCCTTCTCGTTCTTTTTGTCCTGCTCGTGGTCATCATGCCAAGAACGGGCAAGTTCAACTATGACTACAAGAAGGGTTCTCCGTGGACTTACGAAACCCTGATTTCCGAGATTGAATTCCCGATTCTGAAGACCGCTGAGCAGCTTCAGGCGGAGAAGGATGCGGCCGGCTCGCGGGTGGTACCCTGCTATAAATTCTCCGAGGAGGCATTGATGAAGGTGCTGGAGAGGTACTCCAACCTTCCTTTCGCTACATACCCTCTACTTGGTAATTGCACCCAGACTGCTATTCTGGACATATACAACAAGGGTGTAATTACAGACGAGTCATCCGCGTCGGAGGAGAACCTCTCGTCGGTCAATCCGGTGATTTTCATTCAGAAGGACAAACGGTCTGTGAAATGTCCGACATCTGACGTTTATACGGTCTCCAATGCAAAGTCGGCCCTTCTCTCCAAGGTCAAGAGAGAATTCCCGGACAAGCCGGTTGACTCTCTCCTGACTGCCAATGGCGTCTACGACATCATTGTCCCGAACCTTATCTATGACAAGGAGACCACGGATCTTGTCCACGCAGAGTCCGTGGACTACATTTCTCCGACAAGGGGCTATGTCAATGCAGGTCAGCTGATTGTGACCAAGGGTGAGATTGTCACGGCGGAGATTGCGCAGATGCTGGACTCCTACAAGGCCGAGTATGAGGCAAGCCTGGGCTACAACGGGCCGAGGGCCCTGCTCTGGGCGGGAAATGCTCTCATTGCCCTGGCATTGATACTCATCCTCTTCCTTTCGATTTTCTACACCAACCCGGCAATTTTCAAGGAACTGAACAGATATGTCTATCTGCTTTTCATCTTCCTTCTGACGACATTTACCTCTGTCGCACTGGATGCTGCTGACCCGTCACTGCTTTATATGACGCCGTTCTCCCTGGCAGCACTTTTCCTGCTGGCTTTCTTCAAGAAGAGGGTGGTGTTGCCGGTCTATGTGCTCTCGCTCATACCGCTGCTGATTTTCGCACACAACGGGACCGAGCTTTTCGTACTCTTCCTTGTGGCCGGCGTCATTACGATGTATGTCTTCCAGTTCTATAACAGAAGTTGGCGCCAGTTCGTAACGGCTTTGATAGTATTTGTGGCCTTGCTTCTGACATTCACCGGGTTCAGACTGATAAATGACGGCTCGGCCTTCTCGGATTACACTCTTATTGCCTATCTCTTCATAGGCTCATTGCTGTCCGTGGCCGGTTATCCTTTCATTTATCTGTTCGAGAAAGTTTTCGGACTGGTGTCCAATTCCAGGCTTCTGGAACTGGCTGACACCAACAATAAACTACTCCGAATCCTGGCCCAGAAGGCCCCGGGCACGTTCCAACACTGTCTTCAGGTGATGAATCTGGCTGATGCGGCAGCACGCAGCATTGACGCCAATGTGCTCCTTGTAAGGGCTGGTGCCCTCTATCATGATATCGGAAAGACGGAGAATCCGCTCTGCTTCATTGAGAACGAGAGTCTCGGGACCGACTACCATCAGGGTCTGACACCTAAGGAAAGTGCTTCCGTCATAATTCGCCATGTGAAGGACGGAATGGCTCTTGCGTCCAGGTACAAACTGCCTGAAGTTGTTTCCGACTTCATCCTGACACATCACGGGACCAGCTGCACGGCATATTTCTACAACAAGTACAAGGAGCAGGGCGGAGATCCGGCTGATGCCGGGTCCTTCTGCTATGACGGCAGGAAGCCTTGGACCAAGGAGCAGACGATTGTGATGATTTGCGATACATTGGAGGCTGCTTCGAGAACTTTGAAGGACAATACCCCTGAGACATTCGACAAGTTCGTGGAGAACATTGTATCGGCCAAGGTCAATGCCGGCCAGCTCGATGACTCGGATATATCCCTGAAGGACCTGACCAGGATCAAGGCTGTCCTGAAGTCTTATCTCGCACAGATTTATCATGAGAGGGTGGAGTATCCGAAGAACAATCCATAGCGTCAGTCATTGATATTTCCAATGAAAATGATTAAATTTGCAGACTTTTCGCGGCATATGCGCCGAGCCGGTTGAAATATTTGACCAAAGGGACTGTAAAAATATAAAAATTATTATAGCAAATGAACATTGTAAAGAACCAGATTGACGATCTCAATCTCCAGCTGACGATCGAAGTCGCTCACGCTGATTACGCTGAAACCGAGAAGAAAGAGCTCAACAAGTGCAAAAGGACTGCAGAATTCAAGGGCTTCAGAAAGGGAATGGTACCTATGTCATTGATACAGAAGGTTTACGGTGAAAGGGTTCTGGTTGATTCTGTCAACAGGATTCTCTCTGACGCCATCAACGGCTTCATAAAGGACAACAATATCAAGATGGTGGGTGAGCCTCTTCCGAGCGCAGATCAGGCAGAGCTCGAGTGGAAGTCCGGCAATGACTTCACATTCAAGTTTGACATTGCCACTGCTTCCGAGGTAAACTTCGAACTCGGCAAGGACGACAAGATTCCTTACTACAGCATTGAGGTGAGCGATATCGCCAAGAAGGAGATGAAGGACAATCTTCTCCGCCAGTTCGGCTCTCTTGTTGACGCCGAGACCGCAGGCGAGGAGGATTTCGTGATCGTTGATTTCTCCCAGGAGGGCAGGAATGTCGAGGGTGCCTATGTGGCTGTCAGGAATGTGGCAGGCGACGCAAAGGCCAAGTTTGCCGGAGCAAGGGTCGGCGACCAGTTCGATGTCAATGTCAATGAGGCATTCACAGACGAGACCGACAGGGCATATATGCTTAAGGTGAAGAAAGAGGAACTCGCAGGCATCGCACCTGAGTTCCACGTTGTTGTCAAGGAAGTGAAGACATTCGCTCCGGCAGAGGAGAATCAGGAGAACTACGACAAGATCTTCGGCGAGGACAAGGTTCACAATTCAGAGGAGTTCGACAAGGCCGTCGAGGAGCGTCTCATTGAGAATTACAGGCAGGAGTCCGAGTACAGGCTCTCCAAGGACATCAGGGATTATCTCATGAAGAAGGCCGATGTAAGGGTTCCGGAGGAGTTCATGAAGAGGTGGCTGCTCAGCGTCAATGAGGGCAAGTTCACCATGGAGGAGATTGAGAAGGAGGCACCTGCATTCTTCGAGGATTATCGCTGGCAGCTCGTCAGGAGCTATCTCATGGAGAAGTTCTCCCTCGATATAAAGAAGGAGGAGATCGAGGAGGCTGCAAAGGCTTACGTTGCATATCAGTATGCACAGTACGGTATGGGCAATGTGCCTGAGACAATCCTTGCAGAGAGCGCCGAGCGCGTGATGAAGGACGAGAACACAGGTCGCAGGATTATCGAGAATGTCGAGAACCAGAAGGTTATCGAGGCTGTCAAGGGTGCTGTCTCACTCAAGAACAAGACAGTGTCCGTCGAGAAGTTCCGTGAGCTTTAGTTTTGTCTCTGTAAACAAGATAATCAATAACTTCGACATGAGAAGCGAATTTGATAAATTTGCGAATATGGGTCGTGGAATCAGTTCCATGACCCTTCATCGTTATCATTCGGCGGTGAATTCGTACATCAATCCTACCATTATTGAGGAGAGGAAGCTCAATGTGGCTTCGATGGACGTCTTCAGCAGGCTGATGATGGACAGAATCATCTTCCTCGGAGTGCCTATTGACGATGACGTTGCCAACATAATTGTGGCGCAGCTCCTTTTCCTAGCATCGTCGGACAGCAATGCTGATATCTCCCTCTATCTCAATACACCGGGAGGTCAGGTGTCTTCGGGTCTTGCGATTTATGACACGATGCAGATTATCGAGCCGGATGTGGCCACAATTTGTACTGGCATGGCAGCATCGATGGGCTCCGTGCTTCTCTGTGCGGGAGCCAGGGGAAAGCGTTCAGCCCTCCAGCACAGCCGCGTTCTGATACATCAGCCTCTCGGCGGTGCCCAGGGACAGGCTTCCGACATTCTCATTGCCGCACACGAAATAGAGAAGACAAGGACCGAGCTCTACAATATCATTTCAGAGCATTCCGGACAGCCGTACGACAAGGTTTTCGCTGACGGCGACAGGGATTTCTGGATGACTGCGGCCGAGGCGAAGGAGTATGGAATGGTGGATGAAATCTTGAAAGGTAAGAAATAGTGGCAAAGAAGAACAACAGGAATGAACCTTGCTGCATGTTCTGCGGAAGGCCGGAAAGCCAGGTGCCGTTTCTTTTCAGCGGACTTCAGGACGCCCATATCTGCAGTGACTGCATAATCAACGCAGCAGACTATCTGAAGTCTGCCCGGGAGACATATGAGCCGGAGGAGGGCCGGATTGCAAAGCTCAGGAAGCCTAAGGAAATCAAGGAGTTCCTCGACCAGTACGTGATCGGCCAGGACAGGGCGAAGAAACTTCTGTCCGTAGCTGTCTATAATCATTACAAGAGAATCAACCACAATCTCGTGGACAAGCCGGATGACGGGGTCGAGCTGGAGAAGTCAAATATTCTCCTCGTGGGGCCTACAGGCACTGGCAAGACATTGATGGCCAAGTCGATAGCCAAGCTTCTCGATGTGCCTTTCACCATTGTTGACGCTACGGTGCTGACTCAGGCCGGCTATGTGGGAGAGGATGTGGAGAGCCTTCTTTCGAGACTTCTGCAGGAGGCTGACTACAATCTCCAGAAGGCGGAGCGGGGCATTGTCTTCATTGACGAGATTGACAAGATTGCCAGGAAGGGGGACAATCCTTCAATTACCAGGGATGTTTCCGGAGAGGGCGTGCAGCAGGCCTTGCTGAAACTCCTCGAGGGCAGCGTAGTCAATGTACCTCCTCAGGGCGGCCGCAAGCATCCTGAGCAGGAATTCATTCACGTAAATACCCAGAACATTCTCTTCATCTGCGGCGGCGCATTCGAGGGAATCGAGTCGAGGATTGCCCAGAGGCTCAATACCCAGGTGATTGGCTTCGGCTCCAATGAGCGCAGCAAGATAGACAAGAGAAATCTTCTCAAATATGTATCCGCCGAGGACCTGAGGGCATACGGACTGATTCCTGAGATTATCGGAAGGCTTCCGATTGTGACTTATCTTGACCATCTTGACAGGGCTAGTCTGCTCAGGATTCTGACCGAACCGAAGAACGCCCTTCTCAAGCAGTATGAGAAGAGTTTCGAGTTGGACGGGATGAAGCTCATAATCGAGGATGGCGTCAAGGAACTCATTGTCGATACGGCAATCAAGAACAAACTTGGGGCGAGGGGACTTCGTTCCATCTGTGAGAAAATTTTCGATGATGCGATGTTCGAGGCGCCATCGTCACGGAAGAAGACATTCACTGTGGATCTCGAATATGCCCGGAAACATCTGGCGGATGAGATCAATACAATGTAGGATTATCCGGCATTTTTAGGGCGCATAAACCCCAATGTCCATATTGTCCATATCCAATCTACTGATTATCAGTTGGTTGGATTTTTCATTTGTCCATATCGGAAATGCAGTATTCTCAATATATTGTCATAACTTTGCACCATCGGAATTGAAAAAAGTATTAACGATATGAAAAGATTATTTGCATTTTTGATTGTGACGGTCCTCTGCAGCTTCACGATGTCGGCTGCAAGACAGGACAACATTGTCTCCGCCAGGCTGGTGGACAAGAGTGACGGCAGCGCCCTCGGTTGGGCTACCGTGGCAGTAAGGGATGTGGAGGGAAACATCACCGCCTGCACGACCACTGACGAGAATGGAAAATTCCAGGTCAATTTCCCTTCTTCCCATAAGATGACAATCTCCCTTATAGGATATAAGGATGTTGTGCTTGTCAGCCTTGCCGACGGGGCTGTCGTCGAGATGGAAGCCGACAGGGAGAGCCTTGCTGCAGCCACTGTGACCGGGAAGGTCCAGCTGGTCGAGATGAAGGTGGACAAGATCGTGATGAATGTCAGCCAGAGCGCATTTGCCCAGGGCTCCACAGGAATGGATCTTATAAAGAAGGCTCCGGGAGTCGTCATCGACAAGGACGGAAACATTACTCTCAACGGCAAGTCCGTGGCGGTATGGATTGACGGAAGACCTTCCTATATGGACGGAAAGGCTCTGGAGGCATTGCTCCGCTCCACTCCGGGTACCAGCATCGAGAAATTCGAGCTCATTGCCAATCCTTCCTCCAAGTATGATGCCCAGGGTCAGGGCGGTATCATCAATATCAAGACCAAGAAGAATGCTCTGGCCGGCTTCAACGGCTCTCTCGGGGCAACCGTGGGCGGCATGTATTTCGGCCGTACGGACCGCTTCCTCTGGCAGGAGGATTTCTGGGCTAACATCAACTATCGCTCGAAGAAGACCAACACCTTCCTCAATGTCTATGAGGGTGACTACAAGACGGATATGGATTTCGCGACCGATCTTGAGACTGTTACCGAGATGGGGCCGTTCAGGCAGAGGACTGAGTCCCTCCAGTGCAATGACTACAAGGCCATGAACATCAAGCTGGGAAATGACTGGTTCATCGATGACAAGAACATTTTCGGCGTGATCCTGAATATGCCGGGCTCCTGGAATTTTATGGGAAGAAAGGGAGATGAGCCATTCAACGGCTCCAGTGTGCAGGAGGTTGCCGGATTGAGGACCGAGAACCTCTCCGCTACTGACAATGACTCCAAAAGTCTTACTGCCAGTGCCAATGTCAATTATACGCATATTTTCGACGAGGCAAAGTCATCTGAGATCACTGCCAATCTGGACTGGTACCGTACCGGTTCCAAGTCTTACAACACAATTCTGAGCAGGGACTACATTGCAAGTGAGGAATATGTGGAGACTGACAAGGTGATTGACAACAAGTCCACTGTGAGCATCTATTCGGCCAAGGCTGACTGGCAGACCGTATGCTGGAAGAATGCAATGCTGGAGGCCGGTGGAAAATGGGCCGGTTCCTTCACTGACAACAAGATGCTCAAGACTGAGACCTCAATGCCGGACAACCGCAATGATTTCACTTATCAGGAGCATATTGCCGCATTGTATGTGAGCATTGCAAAGCCTTTCGGCAAGTTCAGCGTCAAGGCCGGCCTCAGGGGAGAGTACACCCATTCCTACGGTGACTGGAAGACTGCCGGCAC
>JALFFZ010000058.1 GCA_022777585.1 Bacteroidales bacterium
GTCTGCCCACGCGGATATTGCTTCCGTAATCGCAGTAGAACGGCTGGTTGATGAAGGTATCCCCATCACTTTTTCCAAGGAGGCCCCGGAGCAGCTCGTTCCGTTCTTTCAGCATCGAAGGACGCAATTTGTTGTACTCCCAGATTCTGTCCTTGGTGGCATTGAGCCGTTCAAGAAGATAGGGATGCGTCGCATCGTACTCCCGTCCGGAGACCATGTCGTCCCAGATGCGGGCTTCAGGAGAATCCTCAGACGGGGTCTCCTCCATAGAAAGAAGAAGTTCCTGCGCCTTCCTGTGACCGAGGGATGCGGCACGGGAGAGAAGGTCCCTTGCCTTCACTGGGTCTTTCTCCAGGCAGTCGCCCTCAAGAAAACGCTTTCCTACGGAGAACAATGCCTCTGCGTCGGAGTATATGTAGTCGTTGTTGCAGTCCATAATGAAGAATAATCAAATCAAGACAGTATCCCCCTCCTGATCTCGCCGGCGACCTCGGCAGCCTCCGCAATCCCGAATTTCTGCATTTTAGGGAGGACAAAGAGCAGGACGGAGCCGGCAATGGCAAGGAAGAGGGCGGCGATGAGAAGGACAATGCTGTTCAGCGTGAAGTATTTGCCTGCCAGCCAGAAGGCGGCGAGGAAGATAAGGGCCGCTGTGGCATCTCCGGCCATGCTGGAGCCTTCGCCGGACTTGATGTCGATGCGGTATTCGTGGGCCCCGTCCGGATTGGAGCGGTATTCGGAAGGAATTTCACATATATCGCAGACAATGAAGCGGTTGCGGTTCCAGGAAGAATAGTCCGCCAGAATCCGTCCGCCCCCGATTTCGGATACCTTCTTTCCGCATGTCACGGAATTGAAGACCTCCCGGACCAGAGTGTCGTAATCCCTGTCTGTATTTATTGTGATGGACTCTCTCGTGTCCAGATAAATGCTTGAATCAAAACCTGTCATATCTTATTTGATTTCAATGTTACCTTCGCAGAGCCCCGCAGCGCCCTCGCGGTGTGTTATCATGATAATGGTCCTTCCGGCCGCCCCTTCCTTCAATCTCTCCATCAGAATAGCCTCTGTGGCATTGTCCAATGCTGAGGCAGGCTCGTCGAGCAGCATTATCCTGCCGCCTCTGAGCAGACCTCGCGCAATGGCGATTCTCTGGGCCTGGCCTTCGCTCAGTCCCGTTCCGGATTCCCCGCAGACAGTGTCGAGCCCAAGCGGAAGTTCCTGTATGAAATCGGCGGCGGCATTGTGAAGAGCCTCCTTCATCTCCGCTTCATCCGCATTGGGATTGCCGAGCAGGAGATTCTCCCGTATTGTCCCGGAAATCAATGAGTTGCCCTGAGGAACATAAGTGATGTTGCAGCGGGTCAGCGGGGATGCCGCCGCCTCTTTCTCCCCGTCGTATATCGTGACAGAGCCCTCGTCGGGGGAGAGCAGGGCCAGCGCAAGCCTGACCATGGTGCTTTTCCCCGCTCCTGTCTCGCCCGTCACAGACGTTATTGAACCTGGCCGGAAATCGTATGTGAAATTCTTGAGTACAGGCTCGCAACCGTCAGGATATGAGAATGTTACATTGGAAAATCTGATTCCCGGAACGCCGTTGAATCTTATCGGATCGCCCTGCTCCTCCAATGGCATTCCGGTCAGTTCGCACAACCTTTCCACACTCGACAATGTCCTTGCGAATGCCGGAATCTGCCGGCTCAGGTCCACGACCGGCCTCTGCACCATGGATACGAGCTGGAGGAATGCCGCCATTTCTCCGAAACTGACCGTCCCGGCCGCCAGACCTTTTATTCCCCTGAGCATTACGAACAGGTATCCTCCCGAGAATCCGGCCTGAACCATTGTCCTGGAAAAGATGGAATAGTCCGTCCTGTCCAGAATTTTCTTCTGCAATCCCTCCTGGAGGCTGTTCAGTTCGTCTGTGCTCCTCGAGGTGTATTCCAATGCGGAGATCAATGTCCTATGCTGGATGTTTTCCTGTATATGGCTCTGTACCAGGCTGTCAGAACGCCTGATGTCAGATGTCAGCCCGCGCATTTTCCTTACGAAGCCCTTGCTCAGCAGCACTGCAACCGGCATGATGGCGAACAGGATCGCAGCGAGTTTCCAATCCATGCCGGCTAGAATCCAGAGAGCACCGCAAAGCTGGAATGCAGTGACCAGAGCGGATGGAATTGACAGGCATATCATACTGCTGACGGATGCGACATCCTCCTCGATCCGGTTCATCACATCCCCGGTATGCAGGAAATTCCTTCCCGTCCAGCGGCTTTCCATGATATGGGTGAAAATCTTGTGTTTCAGGCTGTTGCGCAGTCCTATCTCGTTCCTTGCACTGATCTTTACGCGGAAATTCGACAACAGAAGCTGGAGCACCATGCAGCCGGCCATGACACCTGCCAATGCGGGGCCGGAACCTTTCCCTGAGCCTGTGGCAATGTCTATCAGGGCCTTGCTGGACCAGATGAATGCCAATGTGGCGCAGACTCTGACGCAGCCGGCGAAGGCATCGAGCAATATCGCCCGCCGCCATCCCCTGGCCGCCTTCCACAGCCAGATTATGCTCTCCTTCATCCTCATCTGCAGAATATTCTCCATGTTTTCAGCAACGGCCTCCTCAAGGGTCTTGCAACCATCCAGATTCTCGCCTTGAATCTTTCCATAAAGCACTCGGGGTCGATGTCCTTTCCTTCCCTGACAATCCTTGTGACCACGGCGATGATATCCTCTCTCAAGCAGGATTCCGTCTTGTACAGGTTCCCGTCACCCATAAGTGTCACGGCATTGCCTTCAATGTTTATAACTCTATGAAGAACAATGCCTTCACCCGTTCTCGCAAGTATAATGCATCCCTTTCGGGCCTGAATCCCGGCCGAGAGTACTATCTCGTCCCTCCCGTCCCTGATGAACGGTTCCATGCTGCGGCCCTTCGCCTTGATGCGCACCGACTTTCCCTCCGCAAGAAGTTGTTCCACTCCGGAGAAATAAAGTTCGTTGCTTACAGACGTTTCTGTCACGTTTGCCGTCTTTCCGTTCATTCCTGCAAAATAAATCAATTTTTCCAAGTGAACAATGATTATTATGGTTAATTTTGCAAAAGCGCAAGGCGGTATAACCCTATGCGTAATTGCAATGAATATTTTCAATCCGGAACACGACCTCTGTCTTGCCAACGGCGACCCGAACTTCGTCCCTCCCGAGTCCGCATTGCGGTTCGGCCGGGAATGCGCAGGCCTGAATTCCTGGATTGAGACCGGGGACGGAATCATTCCCTGGGGCTGGGATGCTGTCCTGAAACGCCGGCTGATCAGGGATGGAATCTCACCTAACCTCCTGCCTTCCGACAGGTTCCTTGAGGATGTGAAAATGTTGTCGCACAGGCGCAATGCATTGCATGCCAATGATTTCCTGCTTGAAAGCCTGCCTTGTCTCAGACAGTTCGCCGATTCGGCCCGCGCCTTCGAGGCCCACTCCTGTGAAGATGTCCTGGCATTGGCCGACCGCTTCGGGGATGCAGTGGCGAAGGCTCCCTGGTCAGGAAGCGGCAAAGGCCTGCGCTGGCTCAGAGCAGGGGAGTTGTCGGAAAATGATCTTGGCTGGTGCAGGAATGTCATCCGCAAGCAGGGAAGCGTAATCATTGAAAGGCGGGAGAATGTGGCCCGCGACTTCGCAATGCTTTTCAGCATCTCCGGCGATGAAGTACGATTCGAAGGCATGTCATTGTTTTTCAATGAGAACGGGATGTACAAGGGCAATGTCCTCGGCACTGACGAATGGATTCTTTCCCAACTTTCCGCTTATCTTCCAAGCGAGATTTTCATTGAACTGAAGTGTGCCCTCACCGCCTTTTTCCGAAGGAATTATCTCGGTGTATATCAGGGCTATCTTGGCGTGGACATGTTCATTTTCAGGGACGCCGCCGGTTCTTTCCGCATTGCCCCCTGCGTTGAAATCAATGCCCGCATGACAATGGGCCTCCTTGCCCGCCGTGTTTTCGACCGGCATCTCGAGTATTCTCCAGATTCCGGCCTCCGCCTTGTCCGTGACATCCGTTCCGGCTCCGTCCCTTCCGGCCGTTTCACCCTGCGCATGGACTATTCCCCATCCGGCCTCCATCTCCCGGACGATGCCATTCCCCTGACGCATTATTCGGATGGATTTCAATATGCTGTGAGTGTTTATTCTGCATAAAACGAATTGCTCCTCCGCCAAATTTTTTTATATTTGTGGATGATAATCGAATTTTTAACCAACTTATGCATTTCATGAAATTCTCTTCACTCGCCTTTACGGCTTCGCTTGCGCTTTTAGTATTATCCTGTTCGGGAGGGTCTGCCGGATTTGAACTGACGGATCCGATTGAGGACGGATGGGATTGCTCGCAATGGATTTCCGTTGCAGATGCTCCCGTCGTTGAGGAAAGGATTACCGATGGGCACAGGGCTGCGGACGGCGCCAGCTGGTTCGTTTTCGGGCTCGAAAGCGGCAAAGCCGTCAAGTCAGTGCGCTGGATGACAGCCGGACTGGGAGTTTACCAGCTTTATGTCAATGGGAACATTGTTGGGGATGAGGTGCTGAAACCGGGTTTCACGCATCCGTTCAAGACCAAAAGGTCATTTACATACGATGTTACTGATGCTGTCAGAAGTGGTTCTGTCAATGTTTTTGCTGCCCAGGTGACCCCGGGCTGGTGGGCTGACAAGATCGTGACGCCTTCCGGAAGCGACCACATGATTGGTCGCAGATGTGCGTTCCGCTCAGTTATCGAGGTCGAGTACAAAGATGGGGAACGGAAGCTTTTCGGTACGGATACCCTCCGCTGGAAGGCAGGAATAGCCGGCCCGGTGAAACATGCGGCAATTTTTGACGGAGAGGAATATGATTCCAGGGAGCTGCCTGGATATGAAACTCCCGAGCTGCTCTCAACCCCTGAGGTGAATACTGAATTCAGTGGGGAAATCCTGCCGACCTGCGGGGCTGAAATATATCACCGTCATGACCTCGCGCTGGCACCTGCAAGATCTTATGTGTGGAAGGAAGTCACCGGTTCATCCGAAACTGAGTATGGCAAGATTGTCATTGACAGGGAGTACAAGGCGGGAGAGCCTATGACCATCTCCGAGGGCGAGTACCTTGTCATTGACTTCGGCCAGAACTGTGCGGCAGTGCCTTCGTTCGAGTTCAGGGCTGCTGAAGGAACACGTCTGACCTGTCTTCCTTCCGAGATTCTCAATGACGGCAACGGAGCGCATTCGCGTGGGATGGACGGCCCGGAGGGCAGTGTTCACCGCCGCAATCTCCGTATCCAGGACAAGGGAATCAGGCTTGATTACACATTTGCCGGCAG
>JALFFZ010000093.1 GCA_022777585.1 Bacteroidales bacterium
TATTGGGACACCAAGCCCGTTTAACATGAAACTTTGCGGCGCGCCGGGAGGCGATGTCCGCTCGCCAACAAAGATAAGATGTGGTCTTGATTTTTATTTAAACGGGCGTAAAATCGAAAGATTTTATGTAAGTTTGTCCAAACGTTAGCTGTCAGATTGATGGGAATCAAGGCAACCTTTTTCAGGGTATTTCAGTTAACTTGTTGTAAGGCGACAGAAGAGGCATCTCCACTATGGAGGGTGATGGCAGAAAAGGCCGAAAAGAGGCAAAAATGTACCCATTTTGCCAATCTCAGAGGTTTAATGCCATGTTCTTATCAACTGATTATCAGGCAGTTATGAAGAATCTTCAAGTTTTTAGCGCGCGATATATAAGTCATTGATAATCAATGTGTTAAAATTCCTGCGTGGGAAAGTGATACGGAAATAGTGTTTCACCAAGGGACCGGCTCCGGACACACTCGATGAAACACTACCTACAACATTGATACACTAATGTTTATTATGTATATTTGTGAGCGGAATACCGGGGTAAGTTGTTACTCCGATCTCCCTCTGAACTACCTATGTGTTCAAGAGTTCAAGGGCGCTTCGCGCTCCCAGTTTCCGTCAATCTTAAACTATGTTTCTATGCCTGTATATCTATCAAATTCACGTTTCTCTGATTGCTGGTCTTCAGCCGGTGAGGCGACCTTTTACCATCGCGATGGAGTGTGCTATTGGAAGAAGAGGGCTCATCCGGAGTTTCCAGGGACATTGTCTCAGATGGACATCTTCGTGTGCTTCAGGCGTGGAGAGAACTGGATTCTTCGGTTCAAGAAGAATGGCGTCATTTTTCAGTAGATGTTCAGAGCCACAGACCACCATTCAAGGCAGATCATCATATCAGTGGCCACAACCTATTCGTGAGTGCGTATCATGGATTTGCGCAGCTGGGTGACGAGCATGTCTCTACACCAACCAAATACGAGGACTTCCCTGTCGTATTATGCGAGTTCGCCTCGGTAGATGTAGAAGATAAAGAAAATCTCTCGATCAAGCTACGAACGAAACTCGACGGAAAAGTAGATCCAACACGATATCGACTTGCCGTAAGAATCCAGTTGACAAAGCCAGGAGCAGGTCGTCAGCCTGGATATCTGCGTTCATTCGTTGCGTCTGGCAACTACGCTAGCAATGATGGTCTTGTCGAGGTATTTGCCCCAAGCTATCGTGACGTCTGGAACCTTGATTTGGATGAGTACCAAGTCCACATGAGGTACTTGCTTATTGACTCAAAGACCGGCTATAGATGCAACTATCGCAAGACATCTTATGTAATTAGGGATTGTCGTTTACTGTTTTCGATTTGACCGAAGCAGCCGACTGATCCCATCCATTTCTGCGTTCGGGTCACCAAATTTACGTTTTTATATCTCATTCCGGTCGTTTCGGCCGGATTTTTTGTCCATTCTCTATGACAGAGGCGCAGTTCCCCTGTGAAAGCACTTTTCCATGTGCATGTTTTCTTTTCAGGAGGCCGCCAGCTGTGCTCTCTGCTCTATCATGTCCGCCAGCTGCACCACGTTCGCCGTGTGGATGCCGAAGAAGATGTACAGGATTTCCGTCAGCTTCGGACAACTCAGACCCGTGTACATCTTCAGGAACATCAATGCCACTTTCCCCTCGGGTGTGAAGTATGACTTGCATCCTGGTTTCGGCCTCATACTCTTACTGACGAGTCCGAAGTTCTCCGCCATCGCATGGAGCGGAAGCAGCTTCTTCATCCTGCCCAATCCACCCTTTTCAAACGTTGACCTATAGAGGTCATAAAAATCGAACTCCGAGAATCCAATATTTGGTGCTAATTCAGCAAAATTTCGTACATTTTACATGCAGATTTATTTTGCGATTCCTCCAAATTCAGCTTTCCACGGCCTGTTGGAGGAATTCTATTTCTCCATATCAAAGATACAAAACATTTAACACATTAGCAATCAATTTGTTAGGAAAAGGTTAATATTTCCCGACAGTCCCTATTTATGAAGACTGCTGCCTGACAAACTGCGGAAACAATTCATCCTGTGCAGCATCCGGAGAAAAAACGAAGCCCTCGTAGCTGAAGCGGCGGATCTGTTCCAATGCCTCCTCTAGCGTCCCGATTCCACTTGAAGCATTCACCCCTGCCCCACTGGAAGCATTGCCCTCAAGCCTTCCTGATGCGTTTTCTGCAATCAGGAAACGGGCCATTGCACCCCGGCAGGTCTTCGCCCAGACCGACGGAGTCGTCAGACGGCCGCCTTTCATCACGTGGAAGCCCGGTTCTATTACCATGATTTCCGAGACCACTCTCTTCCAGTCGAAAAGAGAGCGGAACTCCTCCGTATCCAGATAGACCAGCACCCCGTCATCAGCCTTGACACTGTCAATCAGCATCTCTGTCAGAATCGGCCTCCAGAAATCCGTAATCTTCTTTCCCTCAGTCGATTTCAACCTAAGGCCGCTCTCCATCCGGTACTGCGAAATCCCGTCGAACGGCCTCAGAAGCCCGTACAGGCAGGATGATATCCAGAGATGCCCATCAGCCCATTCCAGTTCGTCCATACTCAGCGTATCAGCGCGAAGATGCTTGTATGCCTGGCCGTAATACGCCATTATTGCGGGCATCACCTCCGCCTCGTCCGTTCCGAAAACATTGAAACGCCGACGGTTAAGCTCTCCGATAGCATCGCTGCATCTGAAAGCGGAAGCAATGTCCCCAGCCGTCATCCGGCTCATCTCGGAGGCAATCCGCATTGCTATGTCAATGAAGGCCGGAGTCCCGGGAATCAGTTCCGGAACCGGCGAGAAATCTCTCATTATCTTGGCGCTGGCCAGTATTATCTGCATATAAATCTGCGGGAAATGGTTATTTCCCGCAAATATATATAATTTTGTGTTACCTTCCGGAAGCCCTGTAGGTAACTTCGAAGATTTCCACTGGAGTAGCTGCGGTTATTTTGAAACCGGGCGCAGAATCAATGTGATACGTACTGAGCCAAAGGGATTGTGAACCGTCTGATTCGTATTCCGCATCAATATAATCCCCCATGCAGACACGGATTCTTCCGCGGAAACGGATATGGAGACTTGAGGCGGAAAGGAATACGGAGCAAAGCTTTTGCTTTGGCATGAAAGATTCACCCTCAGCAAGATAATGAATCCCGGCCGCAGTCTTTCCCCCACGGAATGAGGAATAGTCCATATCCCCGGAGACATCACACATATTGCCATGACTGAAATCATTGGTCTCCCATCCTGAGGCTGAGAAATCAAAACCCATCCCCAATAGCCTAGCATTGGTCTCGGGGCTCTCATAACAACCTGCAAACCCTATGAGGCAACCTTCAGAATGTACTCCGGCAACGATTTCACGCAATTCATCATCCGAAAAATCCTTCACATTCCCCATACAGTACATATACGGAGGGCCTACCAGCCGGCATCTGTAAAGGATATCCTCCAAGCATCTGTTCAGGCGGTATTCCATTATCATTCCCTTGAAACCTCCATCCCTGACACCATTGTAGAAAATGACATCATCACCCATAATTGAGTGCACAATCCGCCTTTCTTCCTCATCAACATATTGGACCAGCGGAGCAATACCCGATGAGCGGCATTCGTAGAGGAAATCCTCCAAAGATGAAATACGGGTCCTGTATTTCGGATATCTGGAACGGTATATATAATTGTCCATCAATTCCCTGAATGGCGTCTCCGCTATGACGACGTCCGGGACGTCATTGCCCTGAAGGTCGGTAACCTGATATCCAAGCCGCCCCTTGTAGCCGTGCATTACAATGTATTTCCCGGGAGTTGCCGTCTTGTGTACATTAGCCTCGATGTAACGGAAACCAAGTCTTGCAGCCACCCTTACATCATAGACCGACTGACAGGGGA
>JALFFZ010000098.1 GCA_022777585.1 Bacteroidales bacterium
TCAATTTTTCTGAAAATTGTTGGTCGAATACTTGCTTTTTACAATCACTCCATTAATATTACCCAACCATTTTAACCCGGATATTTTTTCGAGCATCGGAGGGGTTGAATTGCCATAATCACTGTGAGTAATGAATATCACAAAATATCTATCACATGGAACTTTATTCCCATCTGTAAAAGGGGCTACAAGCAGATTCTCTATATACTCCTTTTCTACCCCATCAGGAACTTTATCAAAGTTCTCTACAATGACAACCGAATAATCTTTCTCCAATAAAGTAATATAGAACTGGGCCAGATCGCTCCTCCGTAAAATGCTAGCCATGGGTACTACACAATGACTGATATTATTTATGTTACAGTCATTTTTGATATATTGTACCATATTATATGGAAAATCCTCAGGTACGTAAATTCCCAATGCATACTGATAAATACTACATTCCTTTGATAGTTTATCAAGTTCGGGGGCAACATGTGTTTTTAGAAACTGTTTCAATATTACAGTATCATCAACTCTCTCAAGCTGTTTTTCTTCATCGTCAAAAATACTCATAGCATCAAAAATTAGTGGTTAAACATTAGTGTCTTCAAATTTAGCGAATAATTTCAAAAGACTATTGATTTCGGGCATCAATGCTATGCTTCCGGCAAATCATCTAATTCAATGAAATGTTTAAGGCACTTGATTGCCAGGTTCAATGCCTCACATGGTACGGCCCAATCAATATCCATAGACGGATTCTTGAATACGTCATGGATATAGTTCCACTGAGAATCTTTCGTCATCAGGATCTCCAGGAACTCATTAAGAGTGTCCAATAAAGCTTTGTCAGTAAGTTGAGGGCGATTCTCCCAAAATGAATTATCAAGGTAGCCTTTAACCTTTGTAATATTCCAAACAGACCACCAATAAGCGAAATCGACGATATTGAATTCCTGTCTGGCACAATTCATCTGCTGCTCAATGGAATTCAGATATGACGCCTCCCCAACAATAGGACGATCAAGGTAAAAATTCATAAATGCATCAATTTCAACAGCATCCTGGTGGAGAACCTTAGTCTTTTCCCAGGCAGGGAGATATGCACCCCCAACCGGATACTTCTTTAAACTTATACTGGTAGAAAGGATAGTGGCCATACAGTCATTCAGAATATCTGCCACGGGAAACTCAGTGAAATAGTCATAGATATTTGGCTTAGAAAGCCCATATTCGACCATCACCTTAAGATAAAGGCACAAAACTGCTGTAGATAACTGAAAGGTATCAATGGCTTTCTGCAATTCCCCCTGTATTATCTCTAGTTGTTCTTCTTTCGATTGTTGCTTATTCATCAGATTCTATTTAAAATCCAGTTGATAAATTCACTCCTGTCACGACTCTTGGAAGTGTCGAGGATCCTGTGCCTGTCCCGAGTCTGCTCGCAGAGGAACCACTCCTTGTCAAGGTTGAGTTCCAATTTATAGTATTGCACTGATAAGGTAGCCTTATTGACAACGGCAGCGGCATAAAGAGCATCGCCAAGCACTTTAGGCTCGGGGAAGTTGTAAAAGTAAATTACATAGCCATCCTTCATCTCAAGCTTGTTGCAGTAAAAGCCCTGACCCAGATTAAAATGCATATCGTAGTCCCTTTCTATATACTCCCACCAGCCAGGACCGCTTTCCAATGCAAGGTGCGGGAGATATCCGTTTGACACGCAGTCGGACATCATTGGAATGAATTTATTCTGAAGATACCATTTGCTTCGGTGAATGGATCTGGTTAATGGATCAAAGACAGTATAGTCATGCCGCATAAGAGCCTCAGTACATAACACGAAACCATCTTCAAGCAGGAAGCGGCAAGACTTCTCGTAAGACTCCCAGGTTGCATCCTTTGTCACAGCCAGGTCTTTTCCCTCATACAGGAACTTACCGTTAGAAAAAGAAATAACTTCACCTTCCAGTGGGCCTTCTGCGAAGACAAGATCAAGGATGCAGCCATTATCATCATGGATTTCCAGTATGAATGACTGGGATATATTGTTCTTTGCAAAATAAGCCGCAAGATAAGTTTGTATGTTCTCTGATATGGATTCTATTAATTTTCTAAGCATCTGTTTTATGTTATTCGTTGTGAGAGAGAAAAGTGCCGTACCAATTGGTACTGCACCATATCTTGAGTTACTGCAAAGAGTTACTTGATGAGTGGGAAATGGCGGTAAAGGAACTTCCACTCCTGCAGGATGGTACTGGCAACAACCCAGTCATCTTCAAAATGATATGGTTTAAAACATAAACCGATAGCTGCTAGGGCTCTATTAAGAAAATAAGGTTCAGCCGGTAAAGCTCTGATTGTGCCGGTGTGCAAGTTTATTACCTGAAAGTAACCATCGCGTTGCTGAAGGAATAAAAAGCGAAGGCGGTATTTGCTTGCAAGAGACTCCGCAAGAGAATAATTGATTGCAATTGGCTCACTACACTCGAATGAAATAGTGAAGAAGCTAGACTCGCCGAAGCCCTCCGCATTGGTGATATGGGAAGATAGAGGGTCGAGTGAGAGAATAGGATAAAGGACATAGCTGAAGATATCCCCCAATTTGATATCGTTGAATGAAAAGGTTTCAAGATCAACGGACGGATTGATGATTTGAGCGATGCGCTCAAGTGCGGCAAAACTCCTGTTTTTGGATTCAATAAGGATCGCGTATTTCATAAGGTAGATGTTGGTATATTTATATATAACAAAAACACACCAAAAATTTAGTCCGAAAGGCAACTTTTTGCATAAAAAAGTTTCAAATCGATCTTCCATTCGAGATTTTCGATAAAACTGCAGAGGTTGAACCTCGCAATTCCAAGGTCGAAGAACAGGTCGTCGGCCTCCTCATCCGAATACTCGCATGCCGGTTTTGGCTTCGGCAATGCCTTCAGTTTTTCACTAGCGTCATTAAGTTTGGTTTCAAGATCTTCAAGAGTTTCTTTAGGCTCAGGATAGAGGTTTCCGCTCTGATCATAGAAAACGGATGGGTCGGTATGGAATCGTAAGTTCATATTGTTATGTATAATGCCTTATTATATATAACAAATTTTCGAAAATCTTTAGTAAAAAATAGACTAAAATAAGACAGAGGTGCTAAACGCACCTCATAAAATAAGAAAGTCTCAAAATTAATTCTGCAAAAAGAGTCACAATGTAGACTCATTTTGAGGGTCAGAAAAAGAAAACCCCTTTAGAAGCGTGTCTAGAGGGGTTGAGTGAGGTGCCAAGCAGAATCGAACTGCTGTACTTGGTTTTGCAGACCAATGCCTAACCGCTCGGCCATAGCACCATTTGGGATTACAAAGATAGTGAATATTTTTGAAAAACAATAATAATTTGATATTTTTGTCCTGCAAGGGTGGCAAATTTGATTGCCAAAGAAGTTACCGACCAGTTCCAAATACTTTGGATTTAGTTGCCATATAAGCAATAACACACTGACTGACATGAATTTATATATTTGGGCATCCTGTTTTACTTTGACATTGACAGGCGTCTACTGCGCACTGGTGAGATTGTTTCACATGTGCAGGCCTTATGATAAATATCGACATTATTTCTATCCAAGCAGAAAAACGGTTACAATATTGTTTCTGCTTCCTTTGCTCCAGATTCCATATCTTATGCATCCGGAAAGCGTGGATGCCTGGCTTCTGGAGAAATGCCTCATTGTGATGTGCGCACCTGCTTTCGGGGCCATAGCATTGCGCAGCTTCTTTCACGGCGACTTGCAAAAATGGCTCAGAAAAACTTCGTGGATCATACTCCTTCCGGCATTGCTCATCATCTTCCTCATAATTCACGGGTCAAACGGCGGAAATAAACTTGAGCCTCACGAAAATCTGATAATCACATTATCTTTGATTCTTTCATCAATAATCGCCGGGAATCTTATTGCTGTTTTTGTAAAAATGATGAAGATAATCAAAAGAATGAGTCGGGAAGAATATTCCAATGAGGAAGACTTCCCGGCAAGGTTCGGATTCATAACTGCCAATATATCAGTATCTTTATGGGTTCTTGCAATTATCGTTATTCTTGTTGATAATCAAATATTTGCAGCGGCATGCAGCAATATCGTAACGGTAATACTGTTTGTCTTGCTTATAGCCATCCTCCACCCGCAACTGGCAAAATGCGCATTGATTGAGGACAGAATGGTCAGAATCATTGAAGAAAAACGTAAAGAAAGCTTGACAACCCTTGAAGAAGAGCACGAAAAACACGTATCAGATATTCCGAGCCAGGTGAAAAAAGACATTGAGGGTAAAATTCGGAAACTTGTAATAGACGGAAAACTGTATCTTAATCCAAATTTCAATAAGACTGAGCTTGTAACCCTTGTGGGGACCAACAGGACCTATCTCTCCGAGGTTCTGAGGGATAGCTTCGGTTCATTCTACTCTTTCATTAACAAATTGAGAATAGAATATGCCGCCGAGTATTCCAGGGAACACCCGACGGCCACAAATTCTGAAATAGCTGCTCAAAGTGGCTTCGGTTCAGTACGGACCTACACGAGGATCAGAAGCCTGTACAATAATGGTGAACTCTAAAGCCATTACGTCTCTCTAATAAGCCTCGTTGTGAACACCGGCGACAGCCCTGCCGCTCGGGTCGTTCATATTCTTGAAAGCCGCATCCCACTCCAATGCCACTGCGGAAGAGCAGGCCACGCTCGGTACACTCGGTACGCTGCGCGCTGCGGACGCACTCGGAAAATGCTCCTCGAAAATGGTCCTGTAGCAATATTCCTCCTTGTTCATAGGCGGATTTATAGGGAAACGCTCCGCAGCATGAGCCATCTGCTCGTCAGAAACCGTGGACTCGGCAACAGCCTTCAGGGAATCAATCCAGTTATAGCCTACACCATCCGAGAACTGCTCCTTCTGTCTCCAGGCCACAGACTCCGGAAGCATATCCTCACACGCCTCTCTCAGAATCTTCTTCTCCACGGTCTTTCCCGGACACATTTTCGACTCAGGGTTGAGCCTCATGGCAACGTCCAGGAACTCCTTGTCCAGGAACGGGACTCGGCCTTCCACGCCCCAGGCTGCAAGAGACTTGTTGGCCCTCAGACAATCGTACTGGTACAGTTTGCCAAGCTTGCGGACAGTCTCCTCGTGCAGAGCCTTGGCCGAAGGGGCCTTATGGAAATATAGATAGCCGCCGAAAATCTCATCGGAACCCTCGCCGCTGAGGACCATCTTGATACCCATGCTCTTGATAACCCTCGCCAGAAGATACATCGGCGTAGAGGCCCTTACGGTGGTAACATCGTATGTTTCAATGAAATAAATCACATCCCGAATAGCATCCAGACCCTCTTGGACCGTGTAGTTGATTTCGTGATGGACAGTCCCGATCCAGTCCGCCATCTCCTGGGCCTTTGCCAGGTCAGGTGCTCCTTTCAGACCCACCGCGAAGCTGTGAAGCCTTGGCCACCAGGCTGTTGTCCTGCTGTTGTCCTCGACACGCTTCTGGGCGAAACGAGCCGCAATGGCGCTGATTATGGACGAATCCAGACCGCCGCTGAGGAGAACTCCATAAGGCACGTCCGACATGAGCTGTCTCCTTACAGAGGCAATAAGGGCCTCCCTGAGCTGTTTGACATCAGCCGCGTTGTCCTTGACATTGTCGTACTCAAACCAGTCACGCTTGTACCAGGAAGTCATTTTCCCATCCTTGCTCCAATAATAATGACCGGGCAGGAAAGGCTCGTACTCATCGCAGAAACCCTCCAGGGCCTTGAGCTCGCTGCCGACATAGACGGTGCCGTCCTTGTCGCGTCCGATATATAGCGGAATGACTCCGATCGGATCACGTGCAATGAGATAGGCATCCTTCTCGCTGTCATACAGGGCAAATGCGTAAATGCCGTTGAGATCTTCGAGAAAGTCAATGCCTTTCTTCTCGTAAAGAGCCAGGATAACCTCGCAGTCCGATCCGGTCTTGAACTCGTATTGTCCTGAGTACCTGTTTCTTATGTCAATATGATTGTAAATTTCGCCGTTTACGGCAAGAACCTTCTTTCCGTCCTGGGAATAAAGCGGCTGGCCGCCGGAAAGCGGATCCACGATAGCCAGACGTTCATGAGCCAGAACACATTTTTCAGAAGCATAAACACCGCTCCAATCAGGTCCTCTATGCCTGATTTTCGCAGACATTTTCAATGCCTTTGTTCTCCAATCCACTGTGGTATCGGTCATCCCGAAAATTCCTACAAACCCGCACATACAGTCAAGTCCGTTAATGATTAAACAAAAAATACGAGACGCAGCCAGCGTCCCGGATTGGCCCAAACAACCATCATTGCAATATTAGGAATTATTGTTTGAATTTCAAATATGAGCGGAAAGAAATTCAATGTTAATGCAGCATATTATCCGAATAGTTATATATTTGCAATAATTAACCAACCAGAATATGAACGAAAACAACGGGCGTCTTCTCTCAATAGACGCGACAAGAGGATTTGACATGATTTTCATCATGGGATTCAGCGGAGTGATAGCGGCGATATGCAATCTATTCCCAGGCGGAGCAGACAGTTGGCTCGCAAACCAGATGACTCACGTGGAATGGCACGGTTTCCGCCACCACGACACAATCTTCGCCCTCTTTCTGTTCATCTCTGGAATGACATTTCCATTCTCGGTCGAGAAGAAGCGCAGCATTGGCATGAGCAATGCCGCAATCACTCTCAGCATAGTAAAGCGGGCTATGATTCTCTTCGGATTGGGCCTCATATACGGCGGGATTCTTAATTTCAATTTTTCCACCTGCCGGATTCCGAGCGTACTCGGACGAATTGGTCTGGCCTGGATGTTCGCCGCTCTGCTCTATACCTACACAGGCCGGAAAACCCAATGGGCAGTGGCAGGAGGCATATTATTAGGCTATTATCTCCTTCTGCGTTTCTGTATCGCTCCTGATGCGCCTGCAGGAGCCGAACATTTCTCTCTGGAAGGGAATATAGTCTCCTATGTGGACCGTCTGATAATGCCGAACCACATCCTTTCAAAAGGCGTATATGATCCGGAAGGAATCCTGAGCACGATTCCGGCGATTGTTACAGCACTCCTCGGAATGTTTACCGGCCGGTATGTAAAGGAGTCGAACGACAGCGGCAACAGAAAGACATTGACAATGCTGGCGGCTGCGGCAATAATGGCAGTAACCGCAATAATCTGGAACAACTGGTTTCCTGTCAACAAGAAACTTTGGACAAGTACATTCGTACTGGCTGCCGGAGCCTGGTCATTGGGTATATTCGCATTGTTCTACTACCTGATCGATGTACGGGGATGGCGAAAGGGAGTCTTATTCTTCCAGGTAATAGGAATGAATTCAATCACCATTTATATGGCAATGAGGATTGTCAGCTTCCCTTCAATCTCAAAGTTTTTCCTTGGAGGTCTGGCTGGCATAGTGCCTGAGAATGTCGGTTCCCTGATTCTTCAGATGGGAACAGTTGCAGCAGGATGGCTTTTCCTGTACTTCCTTTACAAGAAGAAATGTTTCCTCAAGGTATAGAATATTTCCTTAAGAAAAAATCAGATTATTCCTGTCCGCAATGGATAGGCTCCGGACTGCGTAGCCGCCCGTGACTCGGTGAACGGTGAGGGCCCGCAGCAATGCAGTGGGAGGGATAGCACCGCAGGTGCGTACCGTTCCGGAGCCTATCTATACCCGACTGATAAGCATCAAGGCCAGATATCGTCACAGAAGAAAAGAGAAATCACAATAGCAAACAAAAAAAACGAGTCCACAATCAGATGATTATGGACTCGTCGAAGCACGGCGACCGCCTACTCTCCCAACTGGTAGGTCAGTACCATCGGCTCCATCGGGCTTAACTTCTCTGTTCGGAATGGGAAGAGGTGGTTCCCCGACGCGTGGCCGCCGCTCTATATAACCT
>JALFFZ010000110.1 GCA_022777585.1 Bacteroidales bacterium
TGACTTGCGCACCGTCTTATAGGCAAACTCGCCGCGGATTTTGAACACATCCTTCACAGGTTCGATGGTAATTCCAGTCGCCGTGGATACGGTGAGGTTCTTGTTGTCCTGGCCGGAGTTGCCGTCATTGAATGCGGCGAATCCGCCGGCTGCAGCGGCGACAGTATAGGTACCGTCCTCATTGAATGCAGGAATACACGGAATACCCATCATCGCAATCTGACGGAGCTGACTGCCCACATTGCCGTCCTTCTTGGAGAAAATAGGCTGGGAATAATCCATGGTATAGAGGGCCGTGTTGTTGTCCACAGAGAGCCAGTCAGTAGCCTGTATTTTCAGCTTTGACCTGAAATTGAAGGCATTGTATTTCTCATTACCGACCTTGTAGATTCCTTCCTGAGTGTAGTAACGTCCTGAAAGTCCGTAACTTACCTTCCCTGATGTACCGTTTACGCTGAGATTGTGAGTAGTAGTCACATTATGCGGCTTGTACATCATCTCAATATAGTTGGTATCGGAATAATAGAGGTAACGTCCGTTCCAGATTTCGTAGGTATTGGTATCTCCGTTCTCCACGTGTGCGCGGTATCTGTCGAGATAGTCTGTAGGAATCTGGTAGATGTTCATCTTTGTAGGAAGCTTGCCCTCCGCCTTCGGTGTAGCATCGTGTCCGAGCCAATGCTCATAGTAAGTCTCGACAAACTCAAGTCCGTTGTCCACGATGCCGTCTTCCCACTTCACGGTTCTGGAATTGAGTGAAACCGAGCCGTTGTAGCTTACGGAAATCTTGTCCGATGCACCATTCTTGGTGGTGACAAGAATTACCCCATATGCGGCTCTCGCGCCGTAAATGACTGAAGATGAGGCATCCTTGAGAACTGAAATACTCTCGACATCGTCCGGATTAACGGAGGCGAGATCACCCTCGACTCCGTCAATGAGAACGAGAGCACCACCACCCTGTCCAATGCTGTAGGACTCTTTGGAACCGCCGGCTGAGCCTCTTGACACATATGACGTCGCACCTCCGCGGATATAAATGTTTCCGCCGTGGGTCGGCTTTCCGTCGGCCTGTATAATGTTGAGACCGGCCACCTGGCCCTGAAGGGAGCGGGATATGTTGGCATTAGGCCTGTCCTCGAGGACTTCGCCGGATACATTTTCCACCGAGCCCACAAGCTGAGACTTCTTCAGAGTACCGTAACCGACTACGACAGTCTCATCAAGCATCTGACTGTCAACGGATAGAGAGAAATTGAGAACGGACTTTCCGGCCACCTCGGCCGAAGCGTCCTTATAGCCAAGGCAGGAGCAGGTCAGAATCGCATTGGAAGGGACCTTGATAGAGTACTTTCCGTCAATATCCACAGCGGCAGCTGTCTGCGTGCCCTTGACCATCACAATGGCACCCAGGACAGGTTCACCAGTCTGAGCGTCAATGACTTTTCCGGAGACAGTCACCGGATTCTGGGCGAAGGAGACCGTCCCCGCGAAAAGGAGGGCGGAAATCATTCCCACGAACTTTGTGATTAGTGTTTTCATTGGAAATATGTTAATGTATTAAAAAATCAACGTAAACCGGGCAATGGTCAGACGGGTAAAGACCGTCATAGAGAGTGTCGTCGCAGACATATCTGAGCGGTTCAATCTCCTCTCCCCTGAAATAAACGAAGTCAATGCGAGGTGCAATATCCATATCCTCATTGAGTCCGTGATTGTTGAATGTCCCTTCAGGCCCGTCCTTCCTGTCAGCAGGAAGTACAATGTAACTGTCTTTCCACCAGGTTCTCAAGATTTCAGACTCAGGCCTTTCCTCCCTTGTATTCAGATCGCCTGTAAAGAATGAAGGAAGGGATTTCGGATTGTATTTCTTCTCCCTCTCAATCATAAGGTCTGCAATATTGAGCCTTGCCTCCTTGCCGAGAGGGAAATGGCTGGCCATGAAGAAGAATTTACGTCCACCCCTGAGCATCTTGAATTCAGCACAGCAGGCTCCTCTCCTGAACTTCATCTCGTCCCATCCCGAGCTCATCTCGTCCGGAGTCGGAGATAGCCAGAAATGCTTGAAACTCAAAGGTATGAACTTATCCTTGCGGTAAACGATGGCCTGAGCCTTAATGGAGCCGGAGCCGTCCGGGGAATATGGGCTGAACACGAGCCAGGCATAGTTCTCAAGCATCCCGGGAATCTCTCTGAAAATAGTGGTATCCACTTCCTCCGCGGCGAAAATGTCAATATTGCAATCCAGGATTGACTTCACCAGCCTCTCCTTCCTGACCTCCCATCTATAGTCATCTTTTCCAAGATCGGAGCGCCAGACATTATAGGTTCCGACCCGGAGTTCCACCGGATTGGATTTCCTTCCGCCAGCCGCTACATCTGTCGAATATAAGGCCAATATCGATAGCGTTATAAGCAAGTATTTGATTTTCTGCATATTAAGCTGAATATTTGTTATCAACTATATAGTTTTCTAAAAACGGTTCACCATTCTTACGCTGCAAATATAGCAATTTTTTCAATAATACCACACTACACCACACTTAATTTTAATATTTTCTTAACATTGAGCATTTTACTCCACATTGGGAAAAATATATAACGAGGCCAAGCCTCGGGTCATCCTCCTCACGGATGGTCCGAGGTCCAGAGTTGTCATTGACGCATTGATGTTGACAAAGGATAAGAAGCAATAGTTTGCGACTCACGAAGGGACAAAGTTCCGGAGGGTGAATGGAGCAAAAAAAGGCCGACCCGATTAAGGTCAGCCTTCTAAAGTAATTGCTATGAATCAGATTCCCAGTCAAGCCGGGAATGGCGTATTAATCCGGGAATGTCCGGGAAATGACCTCGTCAACGACATTGGCGAAATGTTCCATCTCCAGGACATGTTCCTTGGCTGCAATGTCGTCCGGAGTATCATCAGGAGACAGCGGCGTTGCGAACTGAGCTATGATCTCTCCCCCGTCGACCTCATTGCTGACATAGTGGACAGTCATGCCGGTCTCGGTCTCGCCGGCGGCCTTGACAGCCTCGTGCACGTGATGACCGTACATCCCGATGCCTCCGAACTTCGGAAGAAGGGCCGGATGGAGATTGATGATTCGGCGCGGATATGCGTCAATCAAAAACTCGGGGACCACCACCAGGAAACCTGCAAGGACAATGAAGTCGATGCCGAACTCCTTCATTACAGGCATCAGCTTCTTCTCATCAAGAAAGTCCTTCCTTGGCATCACTAAAGATGGAACGCCGTGATTCTCAGCGCGAACCAGAGCATAGGCATCCGCCCTGTTGCTCAAGACCAATGATATATTCACCTTGTCCGAGCCTGCGAAATGCCTTATGACCGATTCACAGTTTGTACCGCTCCCGGAGACTAAAACAGCTACGTTTACCATTCGGAGATTACTTGGGTTCCGAAAAATTCAGAACCAATTAACTATTTGATAAACTGTTCTTTAAGCCTGCCAATCTTGGCATCGGCGTCATCTCCCTTCGCTCCGAAATAGAACTTGATCTTAGGCTCGGTTCCGGATGGGCGTACAGATACCACGTCACCTGCCTCGTCAAAGAACTGGAGCACATTGGATGAAGGAAGACCGGTCTCATCAGTCTTGAGATAGTCAACAACCTTCACAACCGGAGAGCCTATGAGATCCTTAGGAGGGGTCTGCCTCATATCGGCCATAATCTTCTGAATCTCCTCGGCTCCGGACTTGCCCTTGCGAACCAGAGATGTAAGTCCTTCCTTCCTGTAGCCGTACTCTGAATAAATCTTCTGCATGAGCTGATAGAGAGTCATTCCCTTGTCAAGTGCCCAGGCTGCACATTCTGCCACCATCGAGCAGGCGATCTGGGCATCCTTGTCGCGCACGAACTGGCCCACATTGAAGCCGTAGCTCTCCTCGCCGCCGCAGATGAACTCTCCGCTCTTCTCATTGGCGCGTACAATCTCGGCAATGTACTTGAAGCCCGTGAGGACATTATAAACCTTGACACCGAAGCTCTCGGCAATGTCGCGGATCAGCTCCGAGGTAACGATGGTCTTTACAACGTATGTACCCTCATTGAGCTTTCCGAGTTCCTTCCAGCGGGTAAGGATATAATAGGTAAGAAGGGCTCCGGTCTGGTTTCCGTTGAACTGAACCATCCTGCCGTCATTGTCCCTTACGGCAATACCCATTCTGTCAGCGTCAGGATCAGTGGCGAGAACAATGTCCGCACCTTCCCTGTCAGCCACCTCGAGGGCCATCTTCATGGCAGCCGGCTCCTCAGGATTAGGAGACTGTACCGTAGGGAAATCTCCATCGCTGACATCCTGCTCCGGAACGTGATAAACATTCTGGAAGCCGATTCTGTGCAGGCACTCAGGAACGAGGCGTACACCGCAGCCGTGAAGCGGAGTATAGACAAGTTTCAGTTCAGGATGGCGGGCACAGGACTCAGGAGAGAGCATAAGTGAAAGAATATCATTGAGATACTGCTCGTCCACCTCTTTGCCCATGAGTTCCACGCTGCCGCATTTCTCGTCAGGAGTGAAACGAACCTGCGAAGGGTCGGTTATCTTGGCCACCTCGGCAACGATATCCTTGTCCACCGGCGAGGTAATCTGTGCGCCGTCTGACCAGAACACCTTGTATCCATTGTATTCCTTAGGGTTGTGAGAAGCGGTAACCATTACTCCGGCAATGGCCCTCTTGAGCCTGATTGCATAGCTAAGCTCAGGTGTAGGCCTGATATTCTCGAAAAGGAATACGTGCATTCCATTGGCACTGAACACATCAGCAGTAATCTTGGCGAAAAGCTTGCTGTTGTTCCTGCTGTCGTATGAGATGCAGACTCTGATGTCATCCGGGTCAATCGGGTCGCCGTATGCATCCACACAGTCGGCAGCGTGCGCCTTGATATACTCGGCAAGACCCTGTGTGGCCATTCCGACAGTATATTTGTTCATCCTGTTGGTACCAACTCCCATAATACCTCTCAGACCTCCGGTACCGAACTCGAGATTACGGTAGAATGCATCCTCGAACCCTGCAGGGTCGTTGTTCCGCAACTCGATTATCTTTCCTTTTGTCTCGGGATCGAAATCCCCGTTGAGCCAGCTCTGGGCCACGTCTCTAAAATCTTTTGCCATAGTGTATCAGGTTTATCTTGATTCGTCAAAGTCTTGGCGGTTATTGTCTGTCTTGCAAAAATACGGAATATTCTCTACTTTTGGAAATGATTTTTCGCAAGAAAAATATAATATGACATTGACGGATTTCATATTGGAGCACGAGGCGGACGATACTGCCAGACTCCTGCTTTCCAGGTCAAGATGGCCGGGAATTGACGTGGAGAAGGCCGTGACTGCGATTGAATGCCGGAAGAAGCTTAGGACAAAGCTTCCGGAGTGGTATGCCATACCCGGAATAGAATATCCGGACAGGCTTGCGGCGGAGCAATGTTCTTCCTCGGAAACAGCCTCATACAAGGCCTCCATTGTCAGCCGCATCCTCGGCCAATGCCGGCTCGCCGATCTTACCGGAGGCCTGGGAGTGGACAGCGCAGCATTCTCAAAAGTTTGCGAATCAGTCCTTTACAATGAAATGTCTCCAGTCCGCTCATCAGCGGCCGAAAAGAATTTCAAACTTCTGGGAAGGAACAATGTCAAGGTAACCAGCCACATCGCCTGCGAGGATTCCCCAATCTGGAACGAACTGGAGGCATTCCTCCCTGACATCATCTTCATCGACCCCGCAAGGCGCTCCGATACCGGGAGCAAAGTTTTCCTCATTGAAGAATGCAGCCCGGACATAATCGGACTGATGGGCCGCATGAAGGGATGCTGCGGGAAAATCCTCATCAAGCTTTCCCCGATGGCGGATATCACAATGGCGGTCAGCCGCCTTGAAAATGCAGGGGCAAAGGTCAGGGAGGTACATTGCGTAGAGGCCGGAGGAGAATGCAAGGAACTCCTGATTCTTTGCGACAATGATTGGGCCGGAGACTACAGCCTCATTGTTTTCCGCAACGGCAAATCCCTGGATATCAGCGGATTGACAAGACATACCCCGACCTGCCCCGCATCAGACGAGGAAATCATGTCCATGAAATACATCTTCGAGCCGGGCAAGGCATTGGCAAAGTCAGGAGCCTTCAATGCAATATGCCAAAGCCGCTTCGTCAAGGCCGGGGAACATACCCACCTCTATCTCTCAGCCCTGGAACCTGACCCTGAGGATGAGTTGCTCGGTTTCGGCAAGCTGTTCAGAATCATCGAAATATCCGCATTGGACAAGAGGAGCATAGCCCTGTTTGGCAAGAAGTATCCCGACAGCGACGTATCCGCACGTAACATAAAGATGACCAGCGACGGACTTCGTTCCAGACTCCGCTCCCGTTCAGGCGGAAAAACCCACATCTTCGGATTCAGGGCGGACTTCAGCAGAAAAGAAAACGGGCCCGATGGGACCCGTAACTATATCATTGCAGCGGAGAGAATCTCTTAAAGATTCAGGATAATTCCCGCGGTGAATCCAATCCCTCCCGCATTGTAGCAAGGGAATCTCTGCACATTCATATTGAGTAGATTGTCACCCCTCAGCCAGACAGAGAACTTCTTCGTAACGGCATACTCAGCCTCAACCCCGAGATTGACATACAGCGGAATGTAGGCAAGCCGCGAAGAGGTGAGGCCATCCAGAGCATTGAGCGCAAAGGCATGTCCACGGCGACGTGATGCAAAGTCGGCAGTGATTCCGGCATATACTCTGCGCCTGTAATTGTACATTGCCCTGAGATTGCCGCTGAAGAATGCAGGTTCGAAGCAGATTGCCTCTTCCTTGTCAATGTCTGTAGTCAAAACCTTGAAATGAGAGTCCACCGACACCGAACGCGACTCCCATCCGAACCTGAAGTCAGTATAGAATGCCCCGTAATCCCTGTAATCAATGCCCGGAAGAACTGCAAGCAACTCATCACCGGCATATTCCAGATGGAGAGCATCCACGATGGCATTGCCATACCTGACATAGCCCAGCTTGACATCGTAGAGGAACCTGCCGGCGATGTTGCCATTGAAACCGCCTCCGACATTGTACCTCTCAACAGTATTGTTCAGCAGGGGGGAATGGCCCCGGCCATAATAAGGATTGAAGAAATGGCTGGTCTCCTTCAATGATGAATAGGTATTGCGGTCCAGACCGCCTGTCGCAAATGCCTGGAAATTGAGATAATCCCTGAGTATGGCGAGGTTCACGTGAACATCAGGATAAATTATCTGTCCCTTGGCCTTGTGGAGTTCGAGATCCTGAAACTTGTCCTTGGAACTCTTCTTCAACGCAATTTCCGCCCCGACGGTGAGATTTGCTATTCCCCTTCTGTACACATACTTCGGGGTAACGGAGAATACTCCGTCTGTCTCCTCAAACAAAGCCGAGTATGCAGAGACGCCAATACCAAGGTCAAGGAGGAAGTGGCTGTAATTCCTGACCACAGTTCCGAATGTTCCCCTCAAATCGAGGTCATTGGTCCGCAATGCGCCTGCAGAGGCAGCATTAAGTGTCTCAAGTTCGCCAAGTCCCTGCACTCCGTATCTGAAATCAAGGGCAATGTCATAGTAGAAATGGGTAATCGCAGGATTGTCGGAATTCACACGGAAATGCAAATCAGCGGCATTGTAACCGTTCGAAGCCTGCATATCCCTGGTGTGCAGTCCGCTATATCCGAGATTGAAATCAAGGTCAGCCCTCTTCAAATCTGCCCGGCCCCGGACGCCCGCACGGGTATCCATATCATAGCCCTTCCAGGTCTCATCAGTCTGCGCGAGGTTCTTCCCGTCGAATGAAATATTCTTGTAATTGCCTATATATGAATGATGTGAGGCATATACATCCATTCTGAAGCGCTTTCCGACAGATGGCTCCCAGACGAGATCGAACTCAGGGCGAAGCCTCCATCCGGCACCTGCCTTGAGATAGAACTTCCTTCCGGAATATGGCTCGGCATCCGGTCTCATATCCATATTGTATGGCTTGAAGTCATACGAGCCCCTGTATGGATTCTCGAATACTGAATAGTCGAACTTGAGATTGAACTCCGTAAGGCTGTCCGGCACAGCCATATTCACGGAAGGTTTGCTGACTTCCATCAGTTTGCCCTCATATTCACGACTGACAGATACTGTCGGGTTGAGATTCTGGGCAGACAGACCTCCGCAAGTCAAGACCAGGGCCAGAGCGGCGATTGCATATTGTATCTTCATTTTCATAACCACTTGATTATTCAGACATTACAGCAAGTTTATCAAGCCTCATCCTCACATTGTCAAGGACGTCATCATCTTTTCCTTCAGGAGTATAGCCATCCCTTACGCTCTCGAATGTAGCCTTGGCCTGCTTCAGCTCTCCCCTTTCCGCAAAGGAATCTCCGAGAAGAATGAAGGCCTTGGCGAGCCAGTAGGTCTGGCCGGTCCCGGAATCGGAGAATGCATAGACCTTGTTCTCGACCGTCGTGAAGTCGCCCTTGTCGAAATAATCCTGGATGACAAGATAGGCGGCCTCGGCACCCTCCGGCGTAGAGCTCTCGGAAGCCAGTTTCCTGAAAATGTCGAAGGCACCGGATCTGTCGCTCATTGCAAGACGGGACTTGGCCTCCACGTACTCGGCACGGCGCTTGTCATCCTTGTCGGAAGCAAGGTCGGCCTCTACGGCCGCCGCATCTTTCACGGCTGTCTGATAATCCTTTGACGCGTATGCGGAATTCATCATTCCCAGCAGGGCGGTATGCTTGTTGTTCTCGATTCTGGCATTGTCCCTGAGGGCCTTGTAGCCGGAATATGCGTCCTCATAGCGTTCCATTCCGTATGAGAGGTTAGCGAAATTGAGCGCTGAAAGCTCTACGAATGAGCCCTCTCCTCCCTCGATTACCTTCCTGTACCAGTCACAGGCCTGCTCCTTCTTTCCGAGGTTCTTGTAGCTCTCGGCCATATAGAACTGAGCCAGGCTGATATTGGCTCCCTGAGGATACTCATCCATATAGGCCTGGAGGGATACAAGGGCTTTCTGGTAATTCTCCGCGAGGAAAATCTGTTCGGAGGCATTGAAGAACATTGATTCCTTGTCCCCGTCCACCACGGCACCGTCAGCAACAGTCTTGAGATATGCATAATACTCCTCCGGCGAGCGCTTAGTCTGATAAATTGACTCTATGGCGCGGAGAGCATCCTTGGAATACTCGGACGAAGGCATTCTCGATACAACCTGCTTGTAATATCCGAGAGCCTCATCATACTGTGACTCATTGGCGGAAATCATTCCAAGACCAATCAGAGCCTTTGCCTGGTAAGTCGTGTCACGTCCTGACTTCACAATCTTGCCGAAACATTCCGAGGCATCGGCATTGCGATCAGCGGACATATAGGCCCTTCCGAGCTCATATATGGACTCGCACCAGAACTCAGCGGAAGGGGATGCGTTCATCACCTCAGAAAGCAGCTTGATTTCCCCATTCACATTGCCTGTAAGGGCATAGGCGAGGCCAGCCTGGTAATAAGGATAGAGATCATTGGCACCGCTCTTCTCCCTGATTGCGCTCTCGTAAGAAGGAATCGCATCCTTGTAAGCCTTGGTAATGAAGGCGCAGTCACCCTTGCGCACAAGCGCGTCCCTTCTTTCCGTCCTGTCCCCGGACTGAAGGTAAATGTCGAACCATCTTGAGGCCGAGGAGTAGTCCTCAGTCTTGAAATAGCAATATGCCACGTCGTATGGCAGCAGACCGCCTTCCTTTCTGCCGTCAAGGGCGGAAACATTGTAAAGGCTTCTGTAAATGTCGGAGGCTTCAGCGAAGGAGTCGCTTCTGTAATAAGACTCTGCGAGCCAGTAGCGTGAAAGCTGGTTGAGGGAGGAATTCCTGTCGGCATAGTAGGCTGCCGCCTTAAGGCACGGCACCGCATTCCTATAGGATCCTGATGATATGAGCTGCTCAGCCCTCAGATAATTGGCTTTCATATAGTTGCGCTTCATATCCTCATCCAGTTCGTCAATCTTGTCATATGCATCGACAGCTGCAGCGTAGTCCCTGTTGATCAACGCGGCCAGAGCCATATAACTGTAGATCTTGTCTCCCCTCTTTCTGTCCGAATACCTGTCAATGTAGCTCTTGAAGCCCGAAGGGTCATTGTTCAGGTCAAATGCCAGCTTGGCATAATTGAAGAATGCATCCTCGGCAATATCCTGATTGTGATTCTGGGATGCGGCATCCCTGAAGGCCTGCATTGCGGCAACCTTGTTCTTGATCTGGATGTAGCTGTAGGCCATCTGATAGTTGGCAATCTGGCCGATGGAGTCAGTCCTGGCAGTCATCCGGGAATAATTCTCGACCGCCCCCTTGTAATCCTGCACGGCGTAGAGCAGGGACCCGGCGTAGAAATAATCCTTCCTGTCATTGCCGGAGGAAATATTGGTCCTGTCATAGTATTCCTTGGCCTTTGCAGTATTGCCGGACACGAGATAGGTCTCGGATATGATTCTGGCGAGATGCGGCCGCCTTTCTTCCGGAATCCTCGCATAGAGGGCCTCGCCGTTCTCCATAACATATTTGTAATCCTTGTTCATAAACCTGCATTCAAGTATATAGAACGCTGATTCATCCGCGAACCTCGGATCCTTGGCAGACTCGGTAAAGAGCTGAATGGCACCATTGAAGTCCTCTCTTCCGTACAGGATGTATCCTGCGGAGTATGCGGCAGGGGCCTTGTAGTCATTGACATTCATTCTGGTCACCTTCATGAACCCCTTCAGAGCTTCGTCGTAATCCCCCGTCTTGAAGCGGGAATAGGCGTTCTTGAAGGTGTACTCGGCAAGGTCTGTACGATTCAGGTCACGTACTGATATGCTTGCAAAAGTACCTGCAGCTCCGTAGTAATTCCCGTCATCAAAGAGATTGAGGGCATGCCTGTACAAGATTTCAGTGGTCAGACCGGAATATGGGTACAGTGAAAGAAAACGCTCCATCTCGGTCTCGTAGCCGGGGATCCTCATTCTCTCGGCACACAGTACGGCAAATCCCCCGGCCACCGGATCCTCATCCGCAATCTCGGAGAACATCGTCCTCGCGCGCGCGTACATACCTTTCTCATAATAATTCCTCGCCTGTCTGAAGGCCGGATTCCTGTCCGCTGCAAAAGCGGACTGCATTGAAACGGCCAAGGCGATGGCAAGGATACTCTTCAATATGCTCCTGTTCATACCAACGATTTTTTCATTCAAAACAAAATGTAAAGTTAGCACTTTTCGGAATATTGGAAAAATTTTCAGGCGTATGATGCAATAAATGTGAGATGCCGCATTTATGACTATGGAAAACATAAAATGGAACAACAATATGAAGAAGTTTATCATTGCAGCTGCGGCATTCATTGCAGCATTCTCTTTCCAGTCCTGCAACAAGGACGATGATTTCAACTACGACATTCTCTATCCGAATGCACTCGTCACCATCAAGCCGGACGGAGATTCATTCTTCATCCAGCTGGATGACAGCACCATCATCAATCTGACCAATCCGGAGGATTTCAAATTTGAAGAGGAGACCAGGGCGTTCGCCAATTTCGATTTCCCGGGAAAGCCTTGGGGCTCCGTGATTGAGGCAAGTGCCAACTGGATTCGTCCGACATTGACAAAGATGACGGAGCAGAGCAAGGGCTCCGCAGATGCTGACAAGGCAGAGTTCGGAGAGGACCCGGTTGAGCTTGTAAAAGGCTGGACTGTATGCGAGGACGGCTATCTCTCACTCCAGTTCAGGGCAGCGTGGAGCAGGTATGGCAACGTCAAGCACCGTGTCAGCCTCATTACCGGAGTGGATGCCGAGGACCCTTATCTCGTGGAGTTCAGGCACGACAACTGTGGTGACATCCCTGAGGTGGTAGCTGACGGCTATGTGTCATTCAGGCTCTCATCCCTGCCTGACACCAAGGGCGAGACTGTCAAGCTCAAGGTCAGGTATATGTCAAATCTCGGAATGAAGACAGTCGAGTTCGACTATAAGACGAGGCCAGGAGACGAGACCGGCGAATAGCAGCCTTTCGGCACTGGAATTGCAGGCCCTGACCTGCAGGTTCTAACGCAGATGAGAATATTTCAGTCAGACAAGGAAAAAAGAATAGCGGAAGGTATCAGGAAAGGAAGCCATACGGCAATGAAGGAGCTGTATGACGAATGGTCCGGATACCTCTTCGCCCTTTGTCTGAGGTATGTCCCTGACAGGGAGACTGCAGGCGACATCCTGCAGGACAGCCTCGTGAAAATATTCTCGAATGCAGGTTCGTTCAGTTACAAGGGTCCGGGCTCATTGAAGGCCTGGATATCAAGAATTGCGGTGAATGAGGCTCTGCAATATCTCAGAAAGAAGAAGGGCGGTGAAATGATTGAATACAAGGACAGCCTTCCGGATATTGTCAGCGAGGAGCCGGAGGAGGCCGACATCGGGAAGATTCCCGCGAATGTTCTCCAGAAAATGATAGAGGAGCTGCCCGAGGGATACAGGACAATCTTCAACCTCTTCGTCTTCGAGGAAATGTCCCACAAGGAAATCGCCGCGGCCCTCGGCATCAGCGAAAGCACATCGGCATCGCAGTTTCACAGGGCAAGGAAATTATTGGCAAGGAAAATCAAGGAATATGGCAAAGGACTGGACTGATAGTCTGAAAGACAAGATGGACAATTACGCCGAGACACCCGGAGCGGAAGTATGGAGGGGAGTCGCGGAGAGGACTGGCATTGCCGTGCGCAGGCATTTTCCGGTCTGGGTTCCGTCATTGGCAGCGGCTGCGGCTATGATCGCAGGGGTTTTTCTTGTCACGATGAATACAGATCTGCCGGAGGATGCAGTGGCAGTGGCCGAGAGGCCTGCAGATGATGACAATTTGCTGGCTTTCAATGATATGGAAAGTGCCAATGAGGAGGAAACGGAGATTGTTGCCGTGGCATTGAAGAAGAGGTTGGAGCCAATGACCACCGTCAATGAAAGGGTGGTTTTTGCAGCGGAAGCGAATGCCGATACAACAGAGGTCTCTGTTGCAGAGAAAGAGGTCAATGAGACGAAGGTAGCTGAAGACAATCTGCAATCCGTTACCTGGACAGATTGGGAGGAGCCAAAGACTGCAAAGAAGAAAAAAACTGGCTTTACGGTCGGAATCGGTGCTGCAGGTTCGGGCAGGGCTGCAGGTTCATTGAACCGTCCTACGGCATTGGCAATGGGATCCAACCCATTGCTGTCCAATGACTACGGCACGGCCTGGACTTCAGCCGCCCTCAAGGACAAGGTAGGCTCCCTCGCATTCGACCAGCCGGAGGTCCAGACGGAATACTCCCACAGGATTCCGGTAAAAATCGGTCTTACAGCCAGATACAATATTGGAAGATTCGGACTGGAGACCGGACTGGACTACTCGATTCTGACATCGGATCTGAAGACAGGCGAAGAAGGCAAGACCTGGAGCAAGGGCACCCAGACATTGCAATATATAGGTATTCCGCTCAATGCCAGCTTCAACCTCCTGGACAAGAGATATCTCACATTGTACCTGTCAGCGGGCGGCGAGATGGAAAAATGTGTCAAGGGAAGGACAAAGGCGGACGAGTACGAGGATGGCAGATATATGCGCACGACAGATACCCCGGTAAAGCTGAAGGCATTGCAATGGTCCGTCAATGCGGCGGCCGGCCTGCAGGTCAATATCCTCCGTGAACTCGGCGTATATGTCGAGCCGGGCATTGTCCACCATTTCGGCAAGGCCCAGAAAGTCCATTCCATCTACACTGACAGGCCTACTGACTTCAGCCTGAGATTCGGACTCCGATACAGTTTCGGATTATAACAGGAAAGGTTTACATACATATTCGTAATTCAAAAACAGGGTGGCCGCATCGTGAAATGCAGCCACCCTGGTATTTGGTCTGAAAGACATCTATAGCAACGATTCCACCCAGCCGACATTGTGAGCTGACCAGGCAGGTGCCGAAATGAAGGATGAAAAAATCGAATCCCTCTTGTCATTCTCACGTATTTCGACCCTGCGGATCTTGCCGCTGACAGTCTTCGGAAGCGTCTTCACGAACTCGATCTGACGCGGATATTTGTACGGTGCGGTATTGGTCTTCACGAAGTTCTGGATTTCCTTCACCAACTCATCACCGGCAGACTTGCGCCATTCCTTCGCAAGCACTATTGTGGCCTTGACAATCATTCCCCTGACATCGTCAGGAACGCCTGTCACAGCGCATTCCACCACTGCAGGATGCTTCATAAGCACACTCTCCACTTCGAACGGGCTGATTCGGTAACCGCTGCTCTTGATTACATCGTCATTGCGGCCGATGAACCAGAAATATCCGTCCTCATCCCTCCATGCGACATCTCCGGTGTGGTAGAGGCCGTCGTGCCAAGCCTGCTCTGTAAGCTCCGCGTCACGGTAATACTCCTTGAAGAGACCAAGCGGCCTGCCCTTGTCGGTACGGACTACAATCTCACCTCTTTCGCCAGGCTTCGCCGAAGTTCCGTCCGGCAGAATCAGGTCAATGTCATACTGTGGGTTAGGCACGCCCATACTGCCCGGCTTCGGCTCCATCCAGGGGAAAGTACCAAGTGTCATGCAGGTCTCAGTCTGTCCGAAACCCTCCCTCAGGCTTATTCCGGTAAGCTCACGGAACTTCTCATAGACAGCCCCGTTCAAAGCCTCACCTGCCGTGCAGCAATATCTCAATGATGAAAGATCATACTTGGAAAAATCCTCCTGAATCAGAAACCTGTAGATCGTAGGCGGGGCGCAGAGGGACGTAATCCTGTACTGCTCAATCTTGTGGAGAATGTCAGCCGGGGTGAACTTCTCGTGGTCGTAGACAAAGACAGTGGAACCCGCAAACCACTGCCCGTATAGTTTTCCCCAGACGGCTTTTCCCCAGCCAGTGTCAGCAATGGTAAGATGCCGGCTGGTTTCATCGAGATTGTGCCAGTAAACGCCTGTCACCAGATGACCGAGAGCATAGGTATGAGTGTGGGCCACCATCTTCGGCTCTCCGCTTGTTCCGGAGGTAAAATACATCAGGAGTATGTCGTCATTGGTATTTACATTCTCAGGGCGCCTGAACTCAGGCACGGATTCCCATTCCCTGTGAAAATCGTGGAAGCCCTCCGGGACCTCAGGTCCGATGCTTATCAGACATTTTACCGACGGGCTCTCCGGCATTGCCTCAAGAACATGTCCGGTAATCTGACTCTCACCTGCGCAGATAATCGCCTTGACATCTGCGCGGTTGTTACGGTAGATTATATCCTTGCCGGTAAGCATGTGCGTGGCAGGGATTGCCACAGCGCCAATCTTGCTGAGGGCCATCATTGTAAGCCAGAACTCATAGCGGCGCTTCAGCATTATCATAACCATATCTCCCTTCCCGATCCCGAGCGTCTGGAAGTATGATGCCGTACGGTCAGAAAGTGTCTTGATATCCTTGAATGAAAATTCAATGCACTCCCCCTTGTCATTCGTCCATAGGAGAGCAAGCTTGTCCGGGTCTTCCTCGGCCCAGACATCCATCACGTCGTAGGCGAAATTGAAATTGTCGGGCACTTCAATGTGGAAATTCCTGATGAAATCGTCCTGCGAAGTGAACTTGGTCTGTTTCAAAAATCTTTCTATCATTTCGGATTAGATTTTAGTCTCGTTCCGTCACGGCACAATTGTCCGGAACGGACACGAATTTAGACCAAATGGCCGAAATGGAGAAAATATTGTGGCGAACCGCAGCAATTCTGTGGCGGAACACGAATTGCTGCGGTATTTTGGCAATATTCCCGTATTTGTGGTGAAATAGCGGGAATTTATCAAGCCCCGAGTGTGCTACAGGAGCTTCTTGACGATCTTGAAGAACTTGTAAGGCATATACCTGAAAGGCACGTCAATCCAGACAGGGGTGGTGATTACCGCCCTCCTGTGGGAGAACGCGTCGAAACTGAGCTTGTTGTGGTAGCTTCCCATTCCGGACATTCCCACTCCTCCGAAAGGCACATTCTCATTGGCTATATGCATAATGGTGTCATTGATGCAGGCACCTCCGGAAGATGTCCTCTTCAGGATTTCATTGCCATTGCCGCCGAAATAGTAGAGGGCGAGAGGCTTCTCCCGGGACGTGATGAACGCTACTGCCTGGTCGGTCGTGCTGAATTCCACCACAGGGAAAACCGGGCCGAAAATCTCTTCCTGCATCACAGGGGAATCCGGGCTGACATTGTCAAGGACTGTAGGAGTGATGAAGCGCTGCGACTTGTCGGTACGGCCGCCGAAGACGATGTCCCCGTTGCCGAAATAGCTCTCTATGCGGTCGAAAGCCTTGTCATTGACAATCCTCACGAAATGGTCGGTTTCCGCCGGATTCTCTCCGAGAAGATTGGTGAACTCCGCCTTGAGAAGCGGCAGGAACTTGTCCTTGATGTCCTCGTGGAGCATCAGGTAGTCAGGCGCAATGCAGGTCTGGCCGGCATTGAGGCTCTTTCCCCAGGCTATTCTCTTCGCGGCCACCTCGAGATTGGCATCCTTGTCCACAATGCAAGGGCTCTTGCCGCCGAGTTCGAGAACCACAGGAGTGAGGTTCTTCGCAGCCGCTGTCATAACGAGACGGCCGAGGGAAGGGCTTCCGGTGAAGAAGATGATGTCCCACCTCTCCTCGAGAAGCTGTCCGTTCACCACTCTGTTGCCCTGTACTACTCCTATGTAATCCTCCTCGAAGGTCGAGGAAATCATCTCCTCAATGACCTTGGACACGGTCGGAACGTATGGAGAAGGCTTCAGTGTGGCAGTACAGCCTGCCGAGATGGCTCCCACGAGTGGATTGAGCAGAAGCTGCACGGGATAGTTCCACGGAGCGATGATGAGAGCATTGCCGAGTGGCTCGCTGATGACCTTGCTGGAAGAAGGGAAAAGTTTCAGCGGAGTACGTTTCCGCTCCGGTCTGGCCCATCTGTCCAGTTTGCGGATATGGGTGTCGATCTCCCCGAGGAGAATGCTGATTTCCGTAAGATAAGCCTCCTCGTATGACTTGTGCAAATCCTTCCACAATGCATCACAAAGTGGTTTTTCCCATTTGAGGACGGCTGCCTTGAATTCCTTCAGATGCTGCTTCCTCGTCTTCAGTTCCAGAGTGGCCCCGGACCTGAAATAGCGGTCCTGCTTCTCCCTGATTTCCCTGATGCGCTCCTGCGCCGTGTTTTCCAATGCCATAGACTTCCGTGTTAATGCGAACTACTTCCTGCCGGTAAAATGGTCCATAACGCTGTACACGCCGAACCAGTTTCCGAAAATCATATCGAAGAGACAGTTAGGAAGAAGTCCCTGCCATATTCTGATGAAATGGTAAGGGAAAGGTATGCCCTTGAAGTCCTTCTCCTTCTCAATTGCCCTGATAATCTTGGCGGCAGTCTTTTCCGGCTTCAATATAGGAAAAACTTTTGAATTGACGCCATCGAACATTCCGGTATTGATGAAATACGGTGCTACAGTGGTGACTCTGACCTTGCTCTTCATCTGCTTGAGCTCGATTCTCATCGACTCGGTCCAGCCGACCACGGCCCATTTGCTGGCCACATAGACGGAAAGTTTAGGAACGCCGAGCATCCCGGCTGCTGAGGCAATGTTGCAGATATGGCCGGAATTGCGCTTGAGCATATCCGGAAGTATATTCAATGCTACAAGCATAGGTGCGGTGGCATTGATGTCCATAGTGAGATTGATATCTCCGACCGTCTGCTGGTCGAATGTCTTGTTGCCCCTGACTACGCCTGCGCAGTTGATGAGGAGATCCACCTCTCCTACCTCGGACCTGACTGCCGAGTATGCAGCCTTGATATTCTCATCATCGGCCACATTGACCTTGTATGTGAATACCTTGCCGTCCGCTCCGGCTGTCTTCCCGAGGTCAGCCCTGGCCGCTGCCATATTGGCCTCATTGATATCCCAGATGATGAGCGAGGCCGCACCCTTTTCAAGGCAGATACGGCCCATGATTTTGCCTATTCCGGACGCTCCTCCGGTAATAAGCACGTTTTTTGAGTTGATATTGAACATAATAAGTAATTCTCGGACAAATCCGTAAAAGTCCGCAAAATTACATACTTCCGACGAAAGTACAATTAATTTCGACCAAAAGAGAACAAATCAATAATATTTAGGGCAATATTGATGAATAATTGACAAAAATGGGTAAATTTGTACGTTATGACATCAGAAAAGACAGTATTCGAGCTGATTCGGAACAATAAAGGAATCGCAAGCGCAGCGGCAATCTTCACCCTGCTCTCCATAATGTATTTTTTCCCTCCGGAAGACCTGAAGGCGGGATTCCCGGGTTTCATAGTGGACTACCGGGTGGCGTGGCCGCTCCTGACATTGACAATCGCAAGCGGCTTCCTTGTAAGCTGGCCTATAGCGTTCGCGATGCTGTTCTCCTTCGCCGGAGACTTTTTCGGCGCATACGGCAGTTTCGTCTGCCAGATGGCCTGCTTCGCGACGGCGCACGCATTCTTCATCTATTTCTTCTCCACAAGATTCAAAGCCGTCTCAACCCTGAGCGCGATAAGGATGAAGATAGCATCCCAAAAAGATGCTGACACATACAATGAATTGAGGCTCAAGAAAATCGTGGTTTTCTGCCTCGCCTGCATAGTCAGCGCGTTCTTCATCGCGATTTTCATCTCATTCATACTCCCGTCCATCGACAAGGGCTTGCTCAGGATAGGATGCGGAATATATGCCGGGCTGATAAGCATAATGCTGGGCACGGCATTGCTGCAGAGAGATCTGGGATTCGGCATCGGGGCGCTGCTCTTCGTGTTGTCCGACCTGGTTCTCGCATGGGACAAGTTCGTATCGCCTGTCGAGTACAGATCATTCCTGGTCCTGGTTCCGTACTATGCAGGCCAGTTCCTAATCTGGATCAGGGCCTGCATTGACAACGCCAGGAGAAACAGGGCCTGAATGAAGCCTTTATCCCTTACAATCCGGCAATGAACTCACGCATCTCGTCCACGTGGTCGAGGGCGCTGTGGAAGAGCGCCATCTGGGCGCGGGCACGTACGAAGTTGTGGTCAATATACTTCGTCTTGTAATATGTATCGCCGTTGATATAGTCCGCGAGGAAGCGCACAGCCTGCATGAACGGGAACATACAGGCGGCATAAGGCAGATTCTCCTTCTCCACGTCAGTCAGGAAACAGCCTGCGGACTCAATGTAGCCGCGTGCAAAGGCCTTGAAGATCTCCATATTGAAACTGATTTTCGACGTGTCGGGTTCATCCTCCGGAGCCGTATTGGCAGCCGTGCGGAGAAAATCGCCGAAATCCGAGAACACATAGCTCGGCATCACGGTATCAAGGTCAATGACGCAGAGGATGTTGCCATCCTTGTCGAAGAGCATATTGTTGACCTTTGTGTCACAATGACATACGCGCTTCGGAAGAAGGCCGTCACGATAGAGCTGCTCTGCCTTGCACATCTCGATTCCGTAATTGTCAATGTCCTCCAGCATATCCATGACCTCCTCGCCGTGATCAGGGTCATCCATATTGACCTCAACCCCGTCCTCGGAACCGTCAATCCTGCCCACAGCATCATTTTCCACTGCCTCAATCAGCTGTGACAGACGAAGTTCCATATTGTGAAAATCAGGAATGGTCTCGCCGAGAGTATCCGGAATGTCGGCCAGCATCGCCTCGAAATTGCCGAAAGCCTTGCCTGCGCAGTATGAGTATTCGGGATTTACAGTCTCATACGTAAAGGCATCAGGGATGAATACGGAAATCCTCCAGAACTTCCCGTCCTCCTCAAGCCAGCTGTCCTCGGAGTCCTTGACCTTGATGAAGCGGAGTACCTTCCTGTCAATGTCGGACTCTCCGGAAGCCTCGAGCTTCGCCCTTATATGTCCGGTCACGGCCTCGATATTGTGCTGAAGCATAGACACATCCTTGAAAATGGCATTATTGATTCTCTGGAGCACATAGTCCGGAGCGGAGCCTTCCGTAACCACCTTGAAAGTGTCATTGATAAGACCGCTGCCGAGAGGTTCGACAGACTTTACATCCCCCTCAATCGCGAAGCGGGATATGATGCTTGTGAGTTCAGACATATAAAAATCAGTTTCAGTACATGCCGGTATGGCGCCGGCAATAATCATATGGCCGCACAGGAAAAATCCAATGCGGCCGTAAAAATAGAAAAAACAATTTTCAAATCAAAATCCGAGATCCACTGACATTCCGGCTTTGACGACAATACCCGGCTGGGGAATGTTGCCGTGGTCGAAATACTCTTTGCCGGTCAGATTGTTGGCCTCTACATAGACAGTATAGTGCCTGTCCTTCTCCCGGCAGAAAGAGCCTGTCCAGTACAGACGGGCATCCAGTACCGAATAAGGTTTCAGCTTCACTATCTCCCCTGTGGAAGCCAGATTCTCATACACTTCGTAGGAGCCGTTCCTGTCCACCCATCTCCATGATGCGTCGAGACAAAGCCCTTTCCAGAAATGGATTCCGGCCTTGGCGACGAACTTGTGCCTTACATATTCCAGCGAATATCTGGAATAGATTCCCGGTGTTTCCTTCTTGTCCTGCGAGATATGGCTGTAGCTGAGGTCCAGAGTCCTGAGGAAGAATTCCTCGCGGAGCAGGATGTTCCTGAAGTCAAGCCTTACGTCAATCTCCTGTCCAAACGTGTTCACCTTTGTGTAATTGACTGATTTCCAGACTGCATCAGGTCCATCCGCCTCATCCTTTATCCAGTCTATCATATCCGAGCCCATATTGTAGTACACTGAAAGGACCGCATTGACTCCCCTTCTGGAATATCTCAGTCCACCCTCAATGGCCTGCATTTTCTCAGCCTTGAGATTCTTGTCTGCCAGATGTCCTCCCACGGAATAATAGAGGTCGGTGAAGGTAGGCATTCTCAATGAGGAATTGTACGAGAGATAAGCCTTCCAGTCTGAGGCGAAGCGCATCGACGCATTGACTCCGGGATAGAAGCGGAAGCCGTCCTCATTGCCGGTATTCTTCACCGCTGCCACTCCGGCATTGGCCGAAAACCCGCCGATTTCATAGGTATGTTCGAGGAAGAAGCTGATATTCGTGCGGTTAAGCCCCTTGGCATAGGTCACGTCATAACCCGGAACCGGCTTGGGATTCTTGAGCGTCTCGCCGAGATTGGTGCTTATGATATCCTCATTGCGGACTTCGGCACCGAAGGCAGTCTTGCCGATGACAGTCTCCACCCAGGCATTGAGATTGACCCCGAACACATTGGTTCTGTGATGGTTGTACGGGACGGCTTCCGGATTGCCGCGCACCAGCTCAAACCTGTCCCGGCTGTGGTTCCAATAGACCGAAGGGCGGAACTTGACCACGCCGTCCGTCCTCGCCGACACAGACACGAAGGTCTTGAGCGTGTGCTCGAACTGGTCATCGAACTTCGGGCTGTAGAATGTATTGGAACCGAAATCCCTGCTGCTGATGCCCGCAGACCAGTCCAGGACTATCTCAGGATGCGTCCAGCTGCCCTGATAGAAGGCCTTGACGGCATTGTAATCGGCATTGAGCCCGCCCGCCTGATTCCGGCTGAAGCCGTCTGAACGGAGATAGCTGGCTGACACGCTGCTGGTCACATTTCCGGTCGCAGCTCCGAAACTGACCCCGGCATCCGCAAATCCGAATGAGCCTCCTGCGGCCCTGGCGGACAGCTTCGTGCCCTCAGGCTTCTTCGTGACGATGTTAAGAGCCCCGAGCAATGAAGAAGAGCCGTATGAGACTCCTGCCGGACCGGAGAGAATCTCGATGCGGTCTATGTCCTTGAGATCCACCGGCAAATCCACTGCGTTATGGCCGGTCTGAGGGTCGCTGATGTTGATTCCGTTCAGGAAAATGGCCACCTGATCGGAACTTCCTCCCCGGACACTGATATCGGTCTGGGCTCCCATGTCACCCCTCTGGCGGACATCCACTCCGGCCATGGTCTTGAGGATGTCATTGACGCTCACCGCCGGAAGGGACGCTATGGCCGCACTGTCCAGCACTGAGACGATTCTTGCGCTTCGGGACAATGTCACCGGCACCCTGGAGGAGGTGACTGAAACTGAATCGATGTAGTTGACGGAATTGTCTTTCGGAAGATTCTCCGAATGAAGCGCCTGTTCCCCGCAAAGGAACGCTGCCGGCGCAATCACAGCGATGGCGGCCAGAAAAGCGCCGCCTCTGAATTTTAACATTAGAAATTAAACCTGTTAGTCGTTATACGGGGAGCAAAGTAAAAATAAATTCACCAAATATGCAAATCACTTCCTCCAAAAGACAAATTTGCCCTTATCCGGATTTTTTGTATATTCGCATGATTTGTGATAAGTAATATGAAATAAATAAGTTGCGTCAGATTTGAATTGGATTTTCGAGGTCAGATTTTCACCCGAAGAAGGAGCATAGCCGTAGCTATGTGACTGATGAGGGAGGAAATATGGACCGAAAAGACTTTCAAAGATGATGCAGGTTATTTTTTGAGGATTACTAAACGAACATTTACGACATATATGGAAAAAATTGACATAAACGCCAATAAATCAGAGGCCGCACGCTGCCTCAAATGCCGCAATGCGAGATGCTCGGCGGCCTGTCCGGTACATACCGACATACCTGCCCTGATGTCTCTTTATCTGCAGGGAAAGAAAGATGAAGCGGCCGCCATCCTGCTCAGGAACAATCCTATGGCCGCGATTTCCAGCCGTGTCTGCGACTGGAGCCGCGTATGCCTCAGCCGCTGCATACTCAATGCGAGACAGTCCCCGGTGAACTGGCATTCTGTGGAGGCGGAAATGGCCGGAGATGCGATTTTCAGGATGAAGATCAGGCCCGGCGCTGCCACCGGGAAGAGTGTGGGCATAATAGGAGCCGGTCCTGCGGGAATTTCTGCCGCAATATGGCTCCGGGAGGCCGGTCACGACGTGGTGATATACGACATTTACGAGCGTCCCGGAGGAGTGCTCCGCTACGGCATCCCGGAATTCCGTCTCGACAGGAAATTCATTGACAGATACGAGGTTATTCTCGTAGAGGCCGGCGTAGCCTTCCGTGGCAGCACCATTGTCGGCAAGGATATCACCCTCAGGGAGCTGAGGGAGAAGCACGATGCCGTCCTCATTGCCGCAGGAGCCGGCATACCGAGAAAGCTGGACGTGCCGGGAGAGGAGGATGCCAATGTCATCTATGCGCTTGACTATCTGAAAGATCCCTCAGCCTACAACCTCGGGCGCAATGTCATAGTGATCGGCGGCGGCAATGTCACGATGGATGCCTGCCGCACCGCTGTCCGTCAGGGCTGCGACACCACCGTATATTACCGCAAGTCATTCGAGAACATGCCTGCAAATGCCATCGAGGTGGAGCTTGCCCGCGAGGAAGGAGTAAGATTCGCCCTTTTCGAGGTGCCGGTCGGCTTCAATGAAGGCAGGGCTGTGATGAGAAAATGCGAGAATGTCCTCAAGCCGGACGGCCGCGTTTCCACGAAAATGCTGGAGGGCACCGACCACGAGGTGGAATTCGACACGATGCTGGTAGCCATCAGCGCCAACGTGGATTTCGACATCTTCGGCGAGGACAAGCCTGCACTCAACAGATACGGCTGGCCCGAGACCGATGACAGTCAGCAGACCAGCCTTAAGGACGTATTCATCGCCGGAGACTTCATACTCGGCCCGGCCACTGTCGTGGATGCCGTGGCTTCGGCGAAGAAGGCGGTGGCGGGGATTCTGAATTTCCTGGCCCCTACAACCTGAAAAACATAGACAAACAATGAATTTCACAGGACTGATAATAGCGGTGACCACGTTTCTCGTAATCGGGCTTTTCCACCCGATAGTCATCAAGAGCGAATATCATTTCGGCACGAAATGCTGGTGGGCCTTCGCCCTGTCCGGCATAATCTTCATCGCCGCCAGCCTGGCAGTGGAGAACGGCATCCTGAGCCCTGTCCTGGGCGTCATAGGCTGTTCCTGCTTCTGGAGCATCCTGGAAATCTTCGAGCAGAAGAAACGCGTGGAAAAAGGATGGTTCCCCATGAACCCGAAAAGGCGGAAAGAGTATCAGAACAAGTAGGAGATACGGCCCCGCCGAAGCAGTACGGCCATGCTGCGGCCAGAACGCAGATTTTCTTCATAGTCCACATTCACCGCAATGACACGGCCGTCCCAAAGAACGGTGATGTCGTTCATCACAGTGTGTCCGACGTACATACGGGCTGCATCAAAATAGCCCAGGACAGTCTCCAGTTCAGATGGCTCTATCGGATTGTACCTTTCCTCTTCAAGCACCAGTCCACGGTACCAGAGGGGACCTGGATTGGTGTACAATGTCTTCAGAACCGGGTCTGCATACCGCTGCGCCCTGTCCTTGAACAGACCGGAACTCACTGCAAGATTGATTTCCGGAATGGTAAGTCCCAATCCCGGCATCTCAGGCCCGAGACCGGCGTGGACAAAAATATTCCTCCCGGCCTTCTCGATGGTATTTCTGGTCGCAAGCCACCTGCCAAGCTCGGTATTGCTGCCATAGAGGGCCGGAACAGTGAGACCGAGAGTGTCAGCCACGTCCAGATACTTCTTTTCAGTATATCTGAGGTCTCCTGCCAGTACCATCGGTTCATGATTGCCGAGCAGGAAAGACAATCTCCCGCCAGCCTTTTCCGCTTCAGTCTCAAGTTTGTACAACAGCCAGAGTATCTGCGTGACATCCTCTCCCCTGTCAAAGACATCGCCTATCACCACCAGATGATTCCGTCCGAAAGACCATCTCAAACCTTTGTCCACAACGCCATTGCGTATCAGAAGTTCCACGGCAATGTCCATCTTCCCGTGAATATCCGACATTATGAAGGTCCTGCGGGCCTGCCTGTAATTCCACTGCGGCCAGCATTTCCTCACTACAGGCACATCAAAGGCATACTTTCCGCTCTGACCCTCGACCCTCACAGAAAAGTCCCCCGGCAGTCCCGACACGAAAACAGTATCGAGGATATTGCCTTCCTGCCCAATGCTGACCAGCCTTACACTGCCATCCTCATTGTAAAACAGATAAGGCCCGTCAGCTCCCGGCTTTTCACCACCGCTCAAAGTATCAGCCCAGGCCATAAAGCCTGAGCCGAATAAAATCAATGCTGAAACTATTAATCCTGATAACTTCCCCATTCCGTAAATATAGCAATTTTCCATGACGGGGAAAGAATGTTGCAGAAAATACCTACCAGCCGAGCTTTATCCCCGCGAAGAAGCACCGCGGTGCGGCAGGGCCGTAGATGTACCCGGAATCGCGGTCGGGGCCCTGGTCGAAATCCTTCTGCCAGGCATTCAGGAAGTTCTGGACGCCGGCATTCAGCTGGAGATTGATGTGGCGGTAAAGCTTGAAGTCATAGGCAATCTTGAAATTCAGGTCGAAAAAGTCCGGAGTCTTTTCTGTCCGGTTCTGCTCAATGTAGCCCGAATGGTGCTCGACCAGCATCCTGCCGGTATAGGTACCGCTCAGGGACAGGGTGAGGGGCTTGATTGGGCTGCAGGAAGTCACGAAATAGCCATAGAGGTCCGGAGTGCGGAACATTTTCCTTGTCGCCTCCACGTCCTCAGCCCAGGAATGTGCCTCCTTGTACAGGGAACGGTGCCAGGTCAGGCCTGCCTGGAGCTGCCAATGATCCTCGTATGCAATCTTTCCTTCGAGATTGAAGCCACCGACCCTTGCTCCGGACTCGTTCCTCCTCTCCTTGACCAGGATGCCGTCCTCGATGCCTATTTCCGTGAGCGCGAACACATCGGACAAATCGGTAAAGAATCCCTCCACAAGCAGGTTGCCCTGCCAGGCTCCCCAGGAATGATACATATCTGCCGAAAGGCTGAGGCTCTGCGACTTCTCCACCCTCAGATCGTCAGCGAGCCTTATCATTGACACGGTTCCTCCGACATTGTCGATGTGAAGGTCCTCGTCGAATGCCTGCGGGGCACGGAAACCGTACGAGTAGCTGGCCCGGAGATTCACATTCTCCGTCGGATTGAAACGGAAGTTGACGCGGGGGCTGAAAATGATTCCGTCAATGAGATTGTGCTTGTCCAGCCTTCCGCCGATGAGAATGCTCCATTTCCTGTTCTTCCACTCATTCTGGGCATAGAGGCTTCCGATTCTCACTGCCTGGTCAGTCATCCTGTCATAGCCCCACATATTGTCATTGAGATAGTCCTCATTGTATTCCAGACCGATGGTAAGGTCCGAAGGCATGAAGAGGCATCTATCAAACTTGTAAATGTACTGGCTGCCTGCCATCCAGGTGAGATTATCAGTCTTTCCATATGCGTCAGGGTCCTTTCCGGCCCCGTAATAGCTGTTCCTGGCAATGTGCTGGGCGGATGCGAACACGTTCAGATGATGGTGCTCGTCAGGCGAGAACCAGTCGAAACGCAGGCTCCCGGTATTGATTCCGTGCTCGACCTGTTCGGCTATCATTGCCTCATGAGGAGAGAGGTCGATATTGTCGCCACCGCGGCGGAACTCGTGAAGATGGTGATACTCTGCCGTCAGCTTGCTGTAAACGCCTGTCTTCAGATAGGAACGCACCCCGATGGTCTGAGACTTCAGCCTCGTCAGCTCGGTGTATCCGTCCCCGTCGCTGTCATATCCGTCCTTGTCCCTCACCTGCCCGAAAATGGCCATGCCCATCTTGTTGTCATCCGATACGAGGGAGGCATTGAGGGAGGTGTTGTTGTCCAGGGCGGAGGTTCCGCCTATGCTGCTCAATGTATGGGCTGCGGAGACAGAGTTTCTGGCCGGTTCCTTTGTGATGATGTTGATGGTCCCGGCAATGGCGGAAGAGCCGAACAATGCCGACCCGCCGCCCCTCATCACCTCGACACGGTCCACCATATTGGCCGGAATCTGCTCGATGCCATAAACCCCGGCAAGGGCGCTGAAGATTGGCCTTGAGTCAATAAGTATCTGGGTATAAGGGCCTTCAAGTCCATTTATGCGCACCTGCTGATAGCTGCAATTCTGGCAATTGGTCTCTATGCGGACCCCGGGCTGGAAACTCAGCCCCTGCGAGAGCGTGGTGGCATTGACCCTGTCGTATGTCTCCATGTTCAGCACGTTCACAAGTGTCGGCGCCATCTGCCTCGCTATTTCGCTCCGGTTGGCGGATACCACCACGCCATCGAGCTGGACATTGTCCTCCTCCATCTCGAAATTGATTTCCAGAGTGGCGCCCTCCACTATTCTGACCTGTCTGGACACTGTCTTCCAGCCAATGCCTGAGGCTTCGAGAATGAATGTTCCCTCCGGAAGATGCTCCAGATGATAATGCCCGCTGGCGGCGCTGGAAGTGGAGATAGTAGTTCCCTTGAGGTTAATGAAAAGGTATGGAATATGTTCGCCAGTCTTCTTCTCAATGACGTGGCCGTGTATGTTTGATTCGACAATTCTGTCTTTTGCCGTAACTGCCGGCATGGAGCATAATGCCCCCAATATGATCAGGAGTAAATGTTTCATCTGAAAATCTTTGTCGTGAAAAACAATCGGAATAGTCTGCACCGGACCGGCGCAGATGCCGGGAGACACATGATTGCTCCCGGAAAAGGTATGCTCCTAGGCCACAGGAGGAGCCCGCAATCCGAAATGTTTGAAGAACTTTACAGCTGGTACATCAATGTTCCCGAGTCCGCATGGCTCAGGCAGATCAAATTCCAGGACAACAGGAAGATGCGGGGCCTCGCCCGCGCCGCAGGCCTGGAAATGGGAGAGCAGCTGGATTGTCACATAACTGTCCCCGTCAGAGTGCTCCGCATCAGGATTCGGATGGGAGTGGACGATGGTTGCGCCATCGACAATGTGGGTATGAGGAAAGAGGCTGACTCCGCTGATGTAGAATATGAACAGCAGCGTAAGGAATGCCGGGATCAATATGTTCCTCAACTTGCACATCGGATGACAGCGGATTGACTAGAAAAGATATCCAAGGTTGATGTAGAAGGCGCCTCCGCCGTCCTGCATATAGTACGGGCTGTCCTTTCTGTAGAACCGGCTGAACGGAAGTCCGTATTCGAATGCGACAATGAAATTGGTGTTCATTATGAAACGGAGCCCGAGGCCGAATGTCGAATGAGGCATCTCCTTCAGGCTGCGGACCTCGCCGTAGGAACCGCAATCGATTGTCTTGTAATACCTTTCCTGATACTTCGAAGGCACTTCCGCATAACGGCCCTCGATATAGGCCTTGTAGCCGGCGAAACTTCCAGCCTCGCCGCGGAACGACATATCCCGGCCCCTGGTCGCCATCGAGCCGTCGGTGAAGGCCGTCAGCGAGAAGGCCATATTCTGCTTCCAGAGCTTGAAATCCACGAACTTGTAGCGGAACTCCGCCGTCCACAGCATCTGGTCAATGCCCACTACGCGTGTCCTGAGCACTCCCCTGGTGGTACGGTAGCTTCCGAAACCGTCATC
>JALFFZ010000125.1 GCA_022777585.1 Bacteroidales bacterium
GTTCTCATATACAAGAGGTTCCTTGTGGAGTTCAGGCTCATTGCCCTCGCCCTTGTACTCCCAGGCAGCTACATACATGTAGTTCTCGTCATCCCTCTTGGCCTCTCCTTCCGGAGTCTGGCTCTCCTCGCGGAAATGACCTCCGCAGGACTCGTTCCTGTTGAGAGCGTCCTTGGCCATGAGCTCGCCGATATCGAAGAAATCAACGAGTCTGAGAGCCTTCTCGAGCTCCTGGTTGAACTCATACTGTGAACCTGTAACCCTGACGGTCTTCCAGAACTCCTTGCGGAGATCCTGAATCATCTTTATACCCTCTTTCAGACCCTCTGCGGTACGTGCCATTCCGACATGATCCCACATGATCTGTCCAAGTCTCTTGTGGATTGCGTCAACAGGCTCTGTACCCTTTACGGCGAAGAGCTTGTCAATGCGCTCCTGAACTGCCTTCTCTGCAGCGTCGAACTCAGGTGCAGAAGTGTCTGTCTTAGGCTCAGCGAACTTGTGTGAGAGATAGTCTCCGATGGTGACAGGAAGGATGAAGTAACCGTCTGCAAGACCCTGCATGAGGGCAGATGCACCGAGGCGGTTTCCACCGTGGTCAGAGAAGTTGGCCTCACCGATGGCATAAAGGCCAGGAACAGTAGTCTGAAGATCGTAGTCAACCCAGATACCACCCATAGTATAGTGGATTGCAGGGTAAATCATCATCGGCTCCTCCCAAGGAGAAGAAGCAGTGATCTTCTCGTACATCTGGAAGAGGTTGCCGTATCTCTCCTCTACAGCCTTGTGGCCGAGACGCTGGATAGCATCCTTGAAATCGAGGAACACAGCCAGACCTGTCTCATTGACACCCTTGCCCTTCTTGCACTCTACATAAGCGGCGCGGGAAGCCACGTCACGCGGAACGAGGTTACCAAATGCAGGATATCTGCGCTCGAGATAGTAATCCCTATCCTCCTCAGGTATCTGTGAAGGCTTGATTTCGCCCTTGCGGAGTTTCTGTACGTCCTCATCCTTCTTAGGTACCCATACACGGCCGTCATTACGCAGGGACTCTGACATTAGGGTCAGCTTGCACTGCTGGTCACCGTGAACCGGGATACATGTAGGGTGAATCTGCGCAAAGCATGGATTTGCGAAGTATGCTCCCCTCTTGTAGCACTGCCAGGCGGCAGATCCGTTGCTGTTCATGGCATTGGTAGAGAGGAAATAAGTACGTCCATAACCACCTGTGGCAATAACCACAGCGTGTGCGCCGAATCTCTCAAGCTTACCTGTTACAAGGTTTCTTGCAATGATACCCTTTGCCTCTCCGTTGATTACAACGAGATCAAGCATCTCGTGACGAGGATAGCTCGCTACGGTACCGGCTGCAATCTGCCTGTTGAGAGCTGCGTATGCGCCGAGAAGGAGCTGCTGTCCGGTTTGTCCGCGGGCATAGAATGTACGGCTTACCTGCACGCCACCGAAAGAACGGTTTGCAAGATATCCGCCGTATTCCCTTGCGAAAGGAATACCCTGGGCAACACACTGGTCAATGATGGCTGCGCTCACCTCGGCAAGACGATAGACATTTGCCTCCCTTGCGCGGTAGTCGCCACCCTTGATGGTGTCATAGAAGAGACGGTAAACAGAGTCATTGTCATTCTGATAATTCTTGGCAGCATTGATACCTCCCTGAGCTGCAATTGAATGCGCCCTTCTCGGAGAATCGCTGATGCAGAAAACCTTGACATTGTAGCCGAGTTCACCGAGTGTGGCGGCAGCGGATGCTCCACCGAGACCGGTTCCGACTACGATTACTTCAAGTTTCCTTTTGTTGTTAGGACTGACAAGACGAATTTCCGACTTACGTTTGGTCCATTTTTCAGCCAACGGTCCGTCAGGAATCTTAGAGATTAATTTATCGGCCATTTTGAAATTATTATGAAAATTGTACAATTCCTTTTCAGATTGCAAGTTTAGTCATTTTTGGCGAATAAACCTTGACTTTGACATACTAAAAACTAAATATATGTCAAAAAAGACTGCCTTGTATGATTTCCAGACCGTCATCCCTGCCATCCGGAGTGTCGAAGCCGAGATGAGAATATGCCTGCTGAGTGGCGATTCGGCCCCTTGGAGTACGCTGGATGAAGCCCTCCTTTATGAGGAAAGGTTCGTAAACCTCCTCTACCGAACCCTGGTCCTCCCCCACCGCTGTCGCGATTGTATTGACTCCCACAGGCCCTCCATTGAACTTTGCGATTATAGTATAGAGGATCTTGTTGTCAATCTGGTTCAGTCCCCTCTTGTCAATATTGAGAGCATCCAGCGCATAACGCGAAATAGGAAGATCTATATGACCGTCTCCCTTTACCTGGGCGAAATCCCTCACGCGCCTGAGCAGAGAATTGGCAATACGCGGAGTGCCACGGCTTCTCAGGGCGATTTCCATCGCCGCATCATTGTCAATCCCGACTCCGAGCAAGGCGCTGCTCCTCCTTACAATTTTCACAAGGTCCTGGGCATCATAATATTCCAATGAGAAGTCAATACCGAACCTCGCCCTCAGAGGAGCCGTTAGAAGACCCTTCCTCGTAGTAGCCCCGACCAAAGTGAACGGATTCAGCGCTATCCTTACGGAGCGGGCCCCGGGCCCCTTGTCAATGAGAATGTCGATTGCGAACTGCTCCATAGCCGAGTAGAGATACTCCTCCACAACAGGGGAAAGTCTATGAATCTCATCTATGAAAAGTACATCACCGGTCTCCAATGAAGTGAGAAGCCCTGCCAGGTCTCCCGGCTTGTCAAGCACAGGACCGGATGTAATCTTGATATTCACCCCAAGTTCGTGAGCCACAATATTAGCCAAGGTGGTCTTACCCAATCCCGGAGGACCGTGAAAAAGCACGTGATCCAGAGGCTCCCCCCTCATCAGGGCAGCCTTTATGAATATTTTCAGGTTGGTCACAATCTTATCCTGACCTGTGAACTCGACAAGTTCGTGGGGGCGGATAATTCCGTCCAAATCCTTATCTTTGTCGGTCCCGGAAGAGTTCGGGGAAACATCAGCAGCCATCGCAAAAACAAATTTATACAAATATATGGATTTATTTTTAAATGATTGATGTTTTATATTTGGCTGTTGAAATGTTGATAACTATATGTAATAAATTGAATGTTAAATAATTGGCGTAGTGGAAAAATGTTGATTAACCTTTGGATTCCGTGTTGGCGGATTGTTTGAAAATAAATTTGGAGATGTCGGTTCCTTTCTGCTTAAAATTTTCTTCCGGATACTGAAGGATGATTTTTCAATTGATTTCAACATTGTTTTCAACGGGAAAAACCGGTGTTATGAACAAGTTTTCAACAGGTTTTCCACATTAAGACTGTCTAAGAGAAAAATGAATGATTCACATTCGATAAATACCCTCAGGGGGAGAATGACATCCGGCAACGATGTGTTCTGCTCCGGTCTTTTCCTTTCCGCCCGCTGGTTCGCGCTGTCAGAGGCTGCCTCTCCGGGAATCAACCTTGTGGTACTCCCTGACAGGGATTCGGCTGAGTATTGCTCGGCCGACTTGTATTCATTGGTAGAGGGGGACAGGGTCTTCTATCTTCCTGTTTCCGGAAAATCAGTGGAAAGGAGCAACTACAAGTCCTCTCTCGGTGTCCAGAGGACATCGGCTATCAACAGCATAATGTCATGGAAACCGGGGCAGCGTCCCCTGTTTATTGTAAGCTGGCCTGAAGCTCTGGAGGAACTGGTGCCTGACAGGAGCAGGATTTCAGGAGCTGTTCTGACCTTGAAAAAAGGAGAGGACATAAGCCGTGACAAGATTATTGAAGTACTTGCATCTCAGAACTTTATAAGGACTGACTTTGTCTCCGCACCAGGACAGTTTGCCGTCAGGGGCTCCATCATTGACATATTCTCGTTCTCCGACAGCCATCCTTACCGAATTTCATTCTTCGGTGACGAGGTAGAAAATATCAATGTTTTCGACTGCAACACCCAGCTTTCCAGGGAGGTCAGGGACGAGGCATCCATCTTCCCGGACATCATTGCCGAGGAGGCAGGTGAAAGTGGAGTCTTTATATCTGAAATACTGCCTGAGGATACCGTGGTGTGGCTGGATTCTTCGGATATGTACAAGGACAGGGAGTTCTTCAATGGGCTTTCGGGTTTCCGCAAGGTTTACATTGACACTCCCCTTTCCCGAAAGGATGTGGAGACTGTAAACTTCAGCATTACCCCGCAGCCTGTATTCAACAAGAATTTCGACCTTCTGTCCACGGACATCAGCACTAAGATGGAAAATGGTTACAAAGTGCTGATTTACTGCGAGAAAGAGTCTCAGAGCGAGAGACTGCGCTCCATATTGTCAAGAACGGGAGGCCTGTTCCCTGAGTTCGTCATCGGAAAGAATATTCACAGGGGTTTCATTGACAATGAGAACAAGATCTGCCGCTACACCGACCACGAGATTTTCGACCGCTTCCACAGGGTCAGCCTCAGGCGTACTGTTGAAAAGAGTGAACAATTGACTCTCAATGACTTGAGTGCTTTCAATATAGGGGACTACATTGTACATATCGACCACGGAGTGGGTATATTCGGCGGTCTGGTGAGAATGAGGGACGACAAAGGAAGGATGAATGAGGTGGTGAAGCTGATGTATAAGGACAATGACGTAGTCTTCGTCTCTGTCCATGCCCTTCACAAAATATCCAAGTACAAGTCCAAGGATGCCGTCCCTCCAACTATCAACAAACTCGGCTCCAAGACCTGGCAGACCCTCAAGACCCGGGCAAAGGCAAGAGTCAAGGATATTGCAAAGGAACTTATATCATTGTATGCCAAGAGGAAAGCCACTGAAGGCTTCGCATATTCCGCCGATACCTATCTCCAGGAGGAACTCGAATCCTCTTTCATGTATGAGGATACTCCGGACCAGGAGACAGCTACAAAGGCTATCAAGTCCGATATGGAGGACAAGAGTCCTATGGACAGGCTGGTATGCGGGGACGTTGGCTTCGGAAAGACAGAACTGGCTGTAAGGGCTGCCTTCAAGGCCGTCGCCGACAACAAGCAGGTTGCCGTTCTCGTTCCTACCACAATACTGGCATTCCAGCATTACAATACCTTCAGAAACCGTCTGAAAAACTTCCCCTGCAACATTGAATATGTCAGCAGGATGAGGACTGCAAAGGAGATTACCGAAATCAGGGAAAGGCTTGAGAAGGGACTTGTGGACATTGTCATAGGTACTCATAAGATTCTTGGCAAGTCTTTTGTATTCAAGGACTTGGGGCTTCTCATCATCGACGAGGAGCAGAAGTTCGGAGTAAGCGCCAAGGAGCGTCTCCGTCAGATGAAACTTTCCGTTGACACATTGACATTGACGGCGACCCCTATTCCGAGAACATTGCAGTTCTCCCTTCTCGGGGCGAGGGATCTTTCCATTATCAGCACTCCCCCGCCGAACCGTATTCCTGTACAGACTGAAATCATTCTTTTCGACGAGGCTGAAATCAGGTCAATCATCAATTATGAACTTGACCGTGGCGGCCAGATTTTCTTCCTTCACAACAAGGTCCACGAACTTCAGGGCGTGTATGACATATTGCACCGCCTCGTCCCGGATATGAAGATTTGCGTGGCGCACGGCCAGATGGGGGCTGAGGAACTGGAGACCAAGATGCTGGACTTCATGCAGGGAGATTATGATATGTTGCTGAGTACCACAATTATAGAGAATGGAATTGACATACCTAACGCCAATACCATCATCATCAACCAGGCCCAGAATTTCGGACTCAGCGACCTTCATCAGCTCCGAGGACGTGTAGGAAGATCCAACAAGAAGGCATTCTGCTACCTGATTGTCCCGCCTCTCACTACCCTTTCTGATGATTCCCGGCGCAGGCTCAAGGCAATAGAGGAGTTCTCGGACCTCGGAAGCGGATTCAACATTGCAATGCAGGACCTTGATATCCGTGGCGCGGGAAATCTGCTTGGGGCCGAACAGAGCGGTTTCATTGCGGATATGGGTTATGAGACATACCAGAAAATACTATCTGAGGCAATGGACGAACTTGGTGTGGAGACCGGTATATCTACACGTAATGTCAATGAGACATACGTCGAGGACTGCACTATCGAGACTGACCTCCCTGCCCTCATTCCGGATTCCTACATCGATGTGCAGTCTGAGAAAATACGTATCTACAAGGAGCTTGATTCCATCCGCAAGGACAGCGAACTGGATAAGATGAAGGACCGTCTGGCTGACCGCTTCGGTCCTGTGCCTGAGGAACTTGCAAGACTGTTCGATATTGTCCGCCTGAGACATGTAGGAGAGAAACTGGGATTCGAGAAAATTATTGTCAAGAACGGTATCATGATAGCATTCTTCATTTCAAACCAGATGTCGTCATACTACCGCTCCAGGAAGTTCTCCGATGTCATCGGGAAAATCAGCGACTGCGGTCCACTCTTCGAACTCAAGCAGAATGATGCCAAGCTCAGGATTATATCAAGAAAAATTCATTCCATCTCAGACGCTTGCTCTGTTTTGAGAAAGTTATTGTAATTTTGCAGGGATATTCAAATTTGTTTCGAATTGGGAAATCTGATTGTAGATATTGGTAATACGGCGGTAAAAGCCGCTTTCACTGAGGGACTTACGCTTGGAAAGACATTCAGGTACCAGGGAGAGAGGGTGAAGAATTTCATTCTTTCCCTGACTGAACGTGAAAAACCGGAAGTAATGGTAATTTCCTCGGTTTATGAAATTCAGTCCCGGGATGAGACTGACTATGCCTCCGCCTGCGGCAGTCTGGTCATTCTTGACGCTGCCCATACGTCGTTTCTGAGGGATAGCAATCTTCCGGAATGGCTGTCCTTCGACAGGGCTGCATCCATTATTGCCGTGCGCCACCTTTTCAATGGGAAATCCTGTACCATAATTGATTTCGGTACTACATTGACAGTAGATTTCATTGATTCGGAAGGTAATTATGAAGGTGGAAACATCTCTCTCGGCTGTCGTACAAGGTTCAAGGCAATCAACCGTTATTCCCGCTCGCTTCCTCTCATTGACACACCGGAGGACTCCCCCGTTCTTGGCAATTCATTGGACACTTCCATTTCATCAGGAATACTTTCAGGCATAATGTTTGAGATAGCGGGCTACGTTTCCGAAAAACAGGATAATATCGTAGTTTTCACCGGTGGTGATGCGATTTATTTTGCAAAACGGATTAAAAACTCGATATTTGTAATTTGTAATCTTGTGCTGATTGGATTGGCACTAATTGCAGACGGTTATGTCAATGAAAATAAATAAAATTTTTCTCGCCGCTTCTGTGGCGCTCTTGTTTTCCAGCGTTCTGAGTGCACAGGACGGTGCGTTCAGCTCGTATTCTCCGTATTCGGTTTTCGGAGTAGGAAATATGAGCCGTCAGGGAAATGCATATACGCTCAGCATGGGAGGAGTTGGATTGGCATCGAGAAGCAACCGTTTTGTCAATATTGTCAATCCTGCTGCGGTCACTGCGAGGGACACTCTCTCATTCATGCTTGACTTCGGCCTCACCCTTGACAACCGGGTTTACCGTCAGGGTGATGTAAAGTCGGCCAACAACATATTCAATCTCAGCAATTTCGTTTTTTCGGTTCCGATTTGGAAGAAGTCCGCACTATATGCGGGAATAACTCCTTATTCATCCCTCGGTTATGATTTTTCACACAGGATTACTGATCCTTCCATCATTGGAAATACCGGAAATGTGACATACAGCTGCAGCGGTTCAGGCGGAATGTATCAGATCTTTCTCGGTGCCGGAGCCACATTCTTCAAGAATCTCTCCATTGGTGCCCAGGTGACATATTACTTCGGCAATATGTTCAAGAGTACCAATATGGACTTCGCTTCAAGTTCATACAGGGACATAAGCAGTGGATACACGATGAATCTCAGGGCTGTTGGTGGCAAGTTCGGAATACAGTACGACAAGAGTCTCGGCGGAGGGTATTTCATCACTCTCGGTGCTACCTACAGTACAGCTGCCAAGATGAAGGGATTTGTAACGGATTACAAATATGCCAGCATTTCCAGTGTGAGCGATACCCTGCATCACAGCATTGATACTCTCGGAAAGGGATCGAAAATGAGACTTGCATCAGAGTATGGGGTAGGATTCTCGTTGAGAAAAGGTGACAAGTGGAGGATGGAATTCAATTACTTGTGTTCTGACTGGAGCGGTACTCATATTGACGAGGTTACAGGATTCTCCAATCAGGGTGAGACCAAGTTCTCAACTACATTCTCCCAGTCATTCAGGGCCGGATTCGAATTTATTCCCAACAGGAATGACATAAGGTACTATATGAAGAGATGCTCATACCGTGCCGGATTGTATTATGACAATGATTATTTCAAGGTCAACGGCAACAAGGTTACATCATACGGAATCACACTCGGTATTACATTGCCTGTATTCAGATGGTACAATGGTATTTCGTTGGGGCTGGATGTCGGACGTAGGGGAAGTGCTGCCGATGGTATGATAAGGGAGACTTATGCTGCCATTGCCATAGGATTCAATATTCACGATATATGGTTCCAGAAACCTAAATACGAGTAGCGCTATCTATGAATATTTAAAAACTATAGATATTATGAGAAGAATTGCATTTATCGCAGTATCAGCGATTGTTTTGATGTTCGGAGGAAACAATGTCTTCGCTCAGGGAAAATATGGTGCGGACAGTGCCGAGTGCATCAAGTATCTCTCTTACTACAAAGAGTATTTCAAGAGCAAGAACTATGACGCCGCTCTCCCTAACTGGAGAAAGGCTTACAAGCTCTGCCCTCCTACCGCCAACCAGACCATGCTCATTGACGGAACTACTCTGATAAGAAGGGTCATTTCCAAGAATGCTTCCAATGCCGAGTACCGCAACGCATTGGTAGACACTCTTATCACTCTCCACAAGGTTCGTGCTCAGTATTACGGCAAATACAAGGTTACAGCTCTCAATAATATGGCTCTTGACATGGCCAACTATTACAAGAGCACCCCTGAACAGCTTCACGCCGGTCTTACCGAGGTGATCAATGAGAACAAGGAGCAGACCAAACCTTCAATACTTCTCATTGACCTCAATGCAGCCGTGCAGCTCTATCAGAATTCCGAGCTTCAGGCTGACGATATCATCAATATTTACCAGAACAACATGGCCCTTCTCGAGGCTGCCGTTCCTGCCGATGCCAATGCCAAGGAGGAACTTGAGAAAATCAAGGAAGACATGGAGAGCCTCTTCGTAGCCAGCAAGGTTGCGAGCTGCGAGAAGATTATCGAGGTTTATGGACCGAGATATGCTGCTGCCAGCGACGATATCGCTCTGGTTTCAAATATTGTGAAGATGATGAGTGCTGCTGAAGACTGCACCGACAATGACCTCTATCTCAATGCTGCAACATCACTCCACAAACTCGATCCTTCAAGCCAGTCAGCATATTTCCTCTACAAGTTGAATGCTTCAAGAGGCAATGTTGACGCTGCTCTCTCTTATCTTGAGGAGTCCCTCGCATCCACTGAACTTGATGTCAAGACTGCTGCGGACTATAATTTCGAGGCTGCTACATATTGTGTCAAGAATGGCAGGAATGCAAAGGCTCTCAGTTTTGCAGAAAAGGCAAAGGAACTTGATCCAGAGTATGCGGGAAGGGCTTACTATCTGATTGGAACTGTTTGGGGATCAACTTCTTGCGGTGGTGATGAGATTGCAAAGAGGTCTCCTTACTGGGTAGCTGTTGACTATATGAACAAGGCCAAGGCAGCAGATGCTTCCCTGACGGATGACTGCAACAGGATGATTTCCCAGTACAGAATCTACTTCCCTCAGACAGCCGAGGCGTTTATGTACAACTACACTGATGGACAGTCATATACGGTTTCATGCGGAGGTATGAGAGCTACGACTACTGTCAGGACTCAGAAGTAATGCACTGTTTGAAATACATTTCAGGTATCATAAGGATAATTGCAACCGCATCAGCGGTTGCTTTTGTCCTTTATTCATGTTCAGACCATCTTAACCGCGCGGACAAACTTGACTTGTCAGTGACACCTCTCCAGAAAGTTGACAGTATGTATCTGATACAGACTAAGAACGGAAAAATTGAGATGAGGGTGGTGACGGCCGAAATGCAGCATTTTGAAAATGACTCCATTGCCTGTGATCTTTTTCCTTCAGGTATGCATGTGTATGCCTATACGGATGACGAGGTGCTGGAGTCCACCATTGCTTCGGATCAGGCCAGTCACGTGACTGACAAAATCAGCAAGGAGGAGATTTGGAAGGCCTATGGAAATGTCGTAGTAAAGAATCTGGTGAACAGTCAGACTATGGAGAGCGACACAATTTACTGGGACCAGGGAAAGAAGGAAATATATACAGACTGTTACGTGAGAATGTATTCTCCTGACGGACTTATACAGGGTTACGGTATGAGGTCTGATGAAAGGGCAAGGAATGCGATAGTTCTCAATCCTTTCAATAATTTCGGTATTGTGGTCAAGGACAGTACGGAGGTAATTATAGATTCTGTTAATTTTATAGGTCCGTTGTTAGAAAAATAATAATAAATTGCGGGAAAATTACTATCTTCGTGACCTTAAATGATTTTTGATAATAATAATTAAAAAAAATAATAACAAAATGGCGGTTCTTGAAAAGTTGCGCGTAAAGTTCGGTATGGCAGTGTCAATCATCATTGCCATAGGCTTGCTTTCATTCATTATCGATCCTAACGAGGTTATTTCTGCTTTCCAGGGAATGTCATCCAAATACGATGTTGGAGAAATCAACGGCAAGTCCGTATCTTACAACAACTTCCAGGAGGATGTGCAGAAGTTTACCACTATCAATGAACTCATGACCGGTTCTACCGTTCAGAGTTCCGAGCAGCAGGCTCAGATTAGAAATGCTGCATGGCAGGATCTTGTTTACAAATATCTCTTTGTTGAAAAGGCTCGTGCTGCAGGTCTTGAAGTAGGGGAGTCCGAGATGGTAGATCTCACCCAGGGTGATATGGTTTCTCCTCTCGTAGCCCAGAATCCTGCATTTGTGGATGAGAATGGTAATTTCTCAAAGTCCAATCTTGTTCAGTTTGTCAAGAATCTTGATTCTGACCAGAGCGGAAATCTCAGACTTTACTGGAATTATCTTCAGAGTTCCATCTATAATCAGGAACTTTTGATGAAGTACAATTCTCTCTTCACACAGAGCAATGTCGTTTCTCCTCTTATGCTTGAAAAGACTATTGCCGAGAACAACAATACTGTTGATGTAGAGTTTGTTATGATTCCTCACGGATACCAGAGGGATTCATCAGTGGTTGTATCCGACAGCGAGGTCAAGTCATTCTACAACTCACACAAGAAGCTCTACAAGCAGAATGCAAGCCGTGACATCGAGTATGTAGTATTTGAGGTTAAGCCTTCAGAGAAGGATGTAAATGCAACGAGGGCAAAAGTTGCTGACCTTTATGACGAGTTTGCTTCCACCGACAATGTCAAGTCTTTCCTTACCAGGAATTCTGACAGGGCATACGATGCGCGTTACTATAAGGAAGGTGAGCTGAAGACTGTATCTTCTGATGTTGACGCATTCGTATGGAGTGGAGATACTCAGGTTTCAGATATCATCAGAAATGGTGACAAGTTCTACGTGGCGAAGGTTATTGATTCAAGGCAGATGCCTGACTCAGTATATGTAAAGCATATACTCCTTACCGGTGATGCGGCTTCCAAGGCTGACAGTCTCGCAAATGTTGCCAAGAGTGAGAAATTCTCCAATCTTGCAGCTCTCTATTCAGAGGACAAGAATTCTGCTGCTGATGCTGAAATCGGCAACATAGGATGGATGACTCAGACTTATATGATTCCTGGTTTTGAGTCTGTAATGACCGCCAAGGTAGGTGAGCCGTTTGTTCTCAAAACTCAGTACGGTACTCATGTTGTAATTGTTTCCGATGCTACAAAGCCTTCTCTCAAGAAGCAGGTTGCAATCTTTATGAAGGAGTCTGTTCCAAGCAAGGAAACTTATTCTTCGATGTATGCGCAGGCTAATAACTTCGCTACAATCGCATCTTCAGGATATGAGGCATACAAGAATGCAGTTGATACGCTCGGTCTCTACTCACACCCTGTAAACGGTCTTACGGAGGGTACTGACAGATTTGGTTCCATTGACAATGCCAAGGAAGTAAGCCGCTGGGTATTTGACAACAAGGCAGGCAAGGTTTCAGGTATCATTACTGTTGACAACAATTACTACTTTGTAGCTACTGTTAAGGCTATTCATAAGGAAGGGTATGCAAAACTCAGTGAGGTTGCTCCTATGATAAAGGATAATCTCTACTATGAGAAGCTTGCTGAGAAGAAGGCTGCCGACGTTGCTGCCAAGATTGAGGGGATGACTGATCTTCAGGCTATTGCTGAAAAGCTCGGTACTACTGTCAGCACACAGTCAGGCGTTGCATTCTCCTCTATGAATTCACAGGGTCTTGACCCTAAATTCATCGGTGCTGCCGTTGTGGCTCCTGAGAATGTGGTTTGTGGACCTGTTGCAGGCTCGATCGGGGTTTATGTATACAAGGTTACAGGTCACGATACCGGTGCATTCTTCACCGAGGATGATGCGAAGAGCAGGGCTTCTCAGGCCAATGCTTACATGTCCCAGATGATTCTTCCGGTGATGATGAACGATGCCGATGTGAAAGACAACAGGGCTCGCTTCTATTAATGGATAATTACATATCTTTATATTGCGGATGGCTTTTGTCATCCGCTTTTTTATATGTATATATTAATAATAATTATTCAAATATTATTTATATTTGCGTACAAACCAATAATATTATTCATTATGAAACGACAGATAGCCGTCATTCTGGCTCTTGTTGCGGCCAGCATTTCCATCATCAGCTGCAGCAATGCCGCAAATGAACCGAATGATGCCGTACAGGCCGCACTGGAGGCGTACAAGTACGTTCCGGACACTACGATAAAGGCACCGTTGTTTGACCCTTATGAACTCGGTGAAGAGCCTGTTTTCGATATGGTTACCACGGCCGGAACCATACGTTTCAAGTTTTACAGGCAGACTCCGCTGCACAGGCGTGTTTATACCAGTCTCATAGCCGGTCATTTCTTCGACGGGATTCTTTTCCATAGGGTGGTTGACGGTTTCATGATACAGGGTGGTGACCCGTTCACGAAGGATCCTTGCAGAAGCATGGACCAGTGGGGTTGCGGTGACCTTGGTTTCTGGATTCCGAATGAGTGCACACCTGAACTGACACATAAGAAAGGCTGTCTTGCAGGTGCCCGTGAGCCGGACGATGTGAATCCGGGGAAGGCCTCTTCAAGCACCCAGTTCTACTTCGTTCAGAGTGAGGATGGCTGCAGGCATCTGAATGGCAATTATACCGTCTTCGGGGAGACTATTTCGGGATTTGAAGTGATTGACTCGATTGCCGCCTCGCCGACAGGCCTTCTCCGTCCTGAACTTCCGGATTCACCTGTCAGGATTCTGCATATAGACCTCGTCAGTGACGGAAAACAGTGACCGGCATATAAGCACAGCATATCCCGTTTTGAAGGACTTGCCGCCCTCGGCACTAGAGGGAGGGGCCCAAACGCAGTTTGGGAGGGCCTGGTCCGGAAAAACGGGATATGCTGTGCTGAAAAGTTTTTTCAGATTATCTAGACATTGAACAGGAAATGCATTACGTCTCCGTCCTCGACGACGTACTCCTTTCCCTCCGTATTCAGCTTTCCTGCGGCCCGTACGGCCGATTCTGACTTGTAATGGATGAAGTCCTCATATTTGATGACTTCTGCCCGTATAAAGCCTTTTTCGAAGTCAGAGTGGATGACTCCGGCGGCCTTCGGGGCCTTGTCTCCCTTGTGGATAGTCCAGGCGCGGCATTCATCCGCTCCGGCCGTGAAGAAAGTCTGGAGACCGAGAAGCCTGTAGGCTCCCTGAATAAGGCGGGCGGAGCCGGACTCCGTCAGGCCCATCTCGTCCAGGAACATCTGCCTGTCCTCGTAGCTGTCCATCTCGGCTATTTCCGCCTCGGTGCGGGCTGAAATGATCAGAATTTCGGCATTTTCATCCTTTACAGCCTCCCTGACGGCATCCACATAGGCATTGCCATTCACCGCCGACTTGTCGTCCACATTGCAGATATACATTACCGGCTTGTTGGTCAGGAGGAAGAGATCCTTTGCCATACCTTCTTCTTCTGCCGAGAGTTCCACCGTACGGCAGGATTTTCCGGCGAGGAGGGCCTCCCTGTATCTTTCCAGCAGGTCCACCAGTTTTTTCGCATCCTTGTCACCACCGGTCTTGGCCTGCTTGGAAGCCTTTGCAAGACGGTTTTCCACTGTCTCCAGATCCTTGATCTGAAGTTCGGCATCCACTACCTCCTTATCCCTTACAGGGTCCACTGAACCGTCCACGTGTACAATATTGCCATCGTCGAAGCATCTCAGCACGTGGAGGATGGCATCTGTTTCCCTGATATTTGCAAGGAACTGATTGCCAAGACCTTCACCCTTGCTGGCACCCTTTACGAGACCCGCTATGTCCACGATATCCACAGTTGCGGGAATCACGCGCTGTGGTTTGCAGAGGTCGGCGAGGGCCTCAAGTCTCTTGTCGGGAACATTGGTGGAACCGAGATTCGGCTCAATGGTGCAGAACGGAAAATTGGCACTCTGGGCCCTTCCTGAACTTACACAGTTGAACAATGTGGATTTTCCTACGTTGGGAAGTCCTACTATACCGCATTTAAGTGACATATCTGATTCAGTTTATATTCTTACAAAGGAGTGCAAAGTTACTAATTAATCGCCACATATATCTTATTTATGCCACAATTATATGAATTTTAAATTTGCCACCGGCCTGAAAACGGAGCTGAAATGCTATGTTGCGAAAAATGATGATGAATATGATTTTGTCAATGATGATGTGTATGGTCCTTTGCGGGATTGATTTTCCGGTAAGGGATACATTGCCGGAGGCAGAAGAATCTGCAGCTTATGCGGAAGCCAAAGCCGGTACGGCTACTCTGGTGGTATTCTGGAATCTGGAGAATTTCTTTGACTGGGAAGACGGCGGGACGGGGGAGTCCGACAGGGAGTTCACGCCCGGCGGGCTCAGGCACTGGACCGCCACGAAATTCTACAGGAAGGCCAATCTCGTGGCCAAGGCCCTTTTCTGGATGAAGGACAGGTACGGGAGGATGCCGGACGTGGCCGGCTTTGCGGAAACAGAAAATAAATCAGTTATCAATAGATTGATATTTAATACATTGCTACGTAAATACGGCTACTCTGTCCTGCACAGGGAATCATTGGATCACAGGGGAATCGACGTGGCCCTCATCTATCGTCGGGACAGTCTCCGCCTGATGAACTGCGGAATCCGAAGACTTGATTCGATGGCTACCAGGGACATTCTTTTCGCTGACTTGGAAGATCTGCGCAATGGTCAGCGCAGAGTATTCATAGTAAACCACTTTCCGTCGAAATACGGAGGAGGGGAGACCGGGTCGCGGAGGGAGGCGGCCTCCATTGCCTTGAAATCACTCTGCGACTCTGTCATTTCCAGGAATGTGGCTGAGGTGGTGGCGATGGGGGATTTCAATGACGTCCCTTCATCACCTGCATTCGACACATTGCGGACCTCATTGACCTGCCTTGCCGACCCTTTTGAAAAGGAGGGCAAGGGGACCATAAGATTCAACGGAAAATGGGACATGATAGATATGTTCTGGACCTCCGCAGGAGTATCCGGCGAAATGGAAATCGCCGAAATGCCCTTTCTGATGGTCTGGGACAATGTTTACCCTGGATACAAGCCTCTCCGCACATATTCCGGTCCGAGATATCTCGGAGGAGTGAGCGACCATTGCCCGATTGTGTTTATAATGGATTGAATACAAGGAAAATTGAATTTAATTTATTACCTTTATGCCAATGCGGCACAAATCCCGCATCATATCATAATACCACATATTCCGATAACTTTTGATTATGGAAAGAACACTAGTAATCATCAAACCTGGCGCCCTCCAGAGAGGTATCGTCGGTGAAATCATCTCCAGATTCGAAAAAAGGGGACTTAAACTTGTTGCAATGAAAATGGCTCAGCTGGACGATGAAATTCTCGCCGTTCACTATGCGCATCTCCTTGACAGACCGTTCTTTCCGTGGCTAAGGGACGGAATGAAGGCCGCTCCTGTAATTCTTTGCTGCTGGGAGGGATATGATGCGGTGCAGGTGGTAAGGTCTATGGCCGGGGCTACAAAGGCCAGCAAGGCAGTTCCGGGGACCATAAGGGGAGATTATTCATTGAGCGCGCAGGAGAATGTGGTACATACCTCGGATTCCATAGAAAATGCCGCTATCGAACTCGACCGTTTCTTCAAGCCGGAGGATTATTTCGAGTATCAGTCGCCTCTGGACCCGTTCAAGTATGCACCTGACGAGAGATAGTTACGCTATTTGAATTTTCGATACACTTTCTTAACTTTGTCAGGATAACGGCAAGGTGAAATTCTGCCGTGCCGTATGGAATGAAAATAAAACAATTAAACCACATACTGTTATGGAAATGAAATCCAGAATTCAGGAGAAATTCAAACTCCTCTATGGTACGGACGGCGATATGTTCGCATCGGCCGGACGAATCAACCTCATCGGAGAGCACACTGACTACAATGGTGGTTATGTGTTCCCGGGCGCCATCAACAAGGGCATCATCATTGAAATCAAACTCAACGGAACAGACAAGGTTCACGCATATTCCCTCGATTATGATGAGTATGTAGAGTTCGGCCTCAACGAGGAGGACAAGCCTCAGCAGAGCTGGGCACGCTATATCTTCGGCGTTTGCCGCGAGACCATCAAGCGTGGCGGAAAGGTTGAAGGATTCGATACCGTATTTGCTGGAGACGTTCCTCTCGGAGCGGGACTTTCTTCATCTGCAGCCCTTGAGAGTACGTTCGCATATGCTTTGAACTATCTCTTCAACAATATGACCGACAAGTTCGAACTTGCCAAGATCGGTCAGTCCACCGAGCATAACTACTGCGGTGTGAAATGCGGCATCATGGACCAGTTCGCATCCGTATTCGGAAAGAAGGGAAGCCTCATCCGCTTGAACTGCAAGACATTGGAGTACAAGTACTTCCCATTCGACCCGGAGGCTGCCGGATACAAGCTCGTTCTCGTTGACTCCTGCGTGAAGCACGAACTCGCCTCATCAGCATACAACCAGAGACGCCAGTCCTGCGAGAATGTATGCGCCGCCATCAAGAAGAACCATCCTGACGTGGAGTTCCTCAGCGATGCCAAGAGGGTTTGGCTCGAAGAGGTACGCGAACTTGTTCCTGAGGAGGATTTCCTCCGTGCGGAGTATGTTATCGGAGAGGTGCAGAGAGTTCTCGATGTCTGCGATGCCCTTGAAAGGTCTGACTATGAGACTGTAGGAGAGATGATGTATCAGACTCACTTCGGACTCAGCCGCCTTTATGAGGTAAGCTGCGAGGAACTCGACTTCCTGAACAAACTCGCCCGCAAGTGCGATGTTACCGGTTCACGCGTGATGGGTGGAGGCTTCGGAGGCTGCACCATCAACCTCGTCAAGGACAATCTCTACGATGATTTCGTGAACACGGCCATCGAGAAATTCACCGAGAAATTCGGACATGCTCCTAAGATCTACGATGTAGTCATCAGCGACGGAGCACGCAAGATTGAATTCTGAAAAGCAATTTGAAATAATGAACATACCCCTGCCACAGATACTTTATGGCAGGGGTATTGTTATTTGATTCTGGTGGCCAGCCACTCGGCGTCCACCTTGGCGAAACCATTTCCGGGGCGGAGGGATGGATTGCGCTGGAGGATCCCGCGGCAGTCCTCATAGACATTGAATCCTATTACGACTCCCTGAATCTGGCCATCGAGAGGGTAGGAGAGAGTGATGTCATTGTCCGCTCCTTCCATCTTGTAGAATTTGAAAGTGGCCTTCATTATTGCCTCGGCCTTTTCCTTATCAGACAGCTTTCCGGCGATTTCCATCCTGGTTATGTACTTGCTCATTTCCATTACCACGTCGTCCAGGCCGGCGTCGTGGATATTGACCTTCTCAATGAGAGAGCCCACGTCAGAGACCATCCTGAGCACATAACCTTCCATATCGGCTCCTTCCGTAACGAGCTGTCCCGCAATTGATTCCATCTTCTTCTCAATCATTTCCCTGTCCGCTTCGGAAATTGATCCCTCCGGCAACAAAAGAATCATAAGCCTCTCATCCGGGTCGTGGTATAGGGTCTGGAAGACTGCGAGATTGACCTGACCGCAATGGGGACATTGCCACAGGAACAGCGAGCCGTCCTTGACTTTTCCCTTCAGTTCAGGATTCTCCCTGACATTTATCGTCTGGAAAACGTCAATATTGTCTGCATTGCCGCAGGCGGTGCATTTTGCTGGAGTCTTCATATTTTCATTTTTAATTATTGACTTACAAAAATACCATTTTCGGCTCCATTTTCAGCATTTAAGGCCAGAAATTTGTCTATATTGGAAATAATATGCTATATTTGGGCGATTTTCGGCGAATGCCGTGACCTGCAAACTTTAAAACCAAACCAAAACTCAATGAAATCTTGGCTTAAACAATTCACGACCGAAGACTGGATTATCGTCTTCGTTGGAGCGGCCGTTCTGGCGCTCGCGTGCATTTTTCCTGCATCCATGCCTAAGATGCCAAAGACTCTGGCCTCTGGAGCGGACTGGCTCAGCGCCATTTACATGTTCGGCTTTGTGCTGCTTCTCACATACGTGACACTTGCAGCCCTCAGAAAGCCTCTTAAGGGAACATTCGTATCACTGCTCTTCATCTTCGCCATCACTCTGCTGGCCCAGGTGACAGCGAATATTCCTATCATAAAGACATGGGGACTCGAATCAGTGTTCTTCGCCGTCATCTACGGTCTCATTCTCAACAACTGCTTCAAGCTCCCGTCCTGGCTCAAGACAGCCGTCAACAGCGAGTTCTACATCAAGGTGGGCATCATCTGCCTCGGTTCCACCATCCTCTTCGGAGAAATGATGAAATCCGGCGCTTTCGGACTTGCCCAGTCTCTCATTGTAGTGTTCACCGTATGGTATTTCTGCTTCTGGGTAGGAAAGAAAATGAATGTTGACCCTGAGATGGGTACAATGCTTTCCAGCGCCGTTTCAATCTGCGGAGTATCGGCTGCAATCGCCACCTGCGGAGTCATCAAGGGCGACGACAAGAAACTTACCTACGTGGTTTCCCTTGTCCTCATAATTGCCATTCCGATGATGTACCTGCTGCCTTGGCTCGCAGATCTGATGAACCTCCCTCCTGAGGTTGCCGGAGCCTGGATCGGAGGCACAATCGACACTACCGGTGCGGTAGCTGCCGCCGGAACCCTCATCAGCGACCCGGCAGCGGGACAGACCGCCATTATCGTGAAATCATCCCAGAACGTGCTTCTCGGCCTCGCCGCCTTCTTCATTTCAATGATGTGGGCATATCGCGGAACCAACGCCAATTCCCGCCCTACCGCAGGCCTCATCTGGGAGAGATTCCCTAAGTTCGTCCTCGGAATGATCATAGCATCCCTAGTCTTCAGCTTCCTTCTCGAACCGGAGACCGCCAAGACTGTAGGCAAGGTGACAAAGGGATTCCAGAACACCCTCTTCAGCATTGCATTCGTATGCATAGGTCTCGAGACCAGGCTGAAGGATATCTTCGGCAAGGAGAACAGAGTTCCTCTCAAGGTGTTCCTCACCGCACAGACATTCAACATTTTCGTGACTCTCGTGATAGCCTATATCATTTTCGGCCTCATCAAGCCGGCTTTGGGCTAGTATCAGAGATTGACATCGAAAACGAATCCGAAATGGTGGCTGTCCACAGGGCAGCCGCCATTTTTCATCATATCCACGGCATTGCCGCCGTTGTAGTCGTAGGAGAATCCGATGCGGCAGTCGTATGGCAGCCAGAGGAAATTGCCCAGATGTGCCGTGAACTTGAATCCTGCGCTGAAAAGATTGCCGTCCGAAAGGTTCATTCCTTCGGAGAATGCGAGGAAGTCGAAGTGAGGAGTAAGCTCGAAGTTCTTTATGTAGAACAGTGGAGAGAACCAGGAAATGTCCCCAACCCATATCGGAATGGCGTAATCTGCGCTGATTTTCAATTGGTTGTGGGAATTTGACTCAAGGTAGGAGGTGATGGCCGAACCGGTTATGCCGCGAGGGGATACATTCACATAGTTCTCCCTGAAAATGCCGGCTCTCTTCTGATGCTGGTACAATGCAGAAATCATCAGACCCTGAGTCCTGGTTATGCCGGGGAGATAGCCGTAAAGGAGTCCGTAACAGGTCGGAGTGAATATCTTTTCCATTCCGGTCCTGAGTGAATATCCTGCCTGGAAGCCGATTCCGTACTGCGGATATATCTCCGAGGAGGCCATTTCACGCATGAGACTGGCGGAGAGGCTGGCGGATAGTGTCTGCATGAATACATTGTCACCACTCTCGTAACCGGTGAAATGAGCGATGCCTGCTATTCCGTTGAAGTTGCCGTCGTAGGTTATTATCCTCGAGGACTTGTTGAACAGGTCGTTCCCGACAGTGTACGAAACCTGCGGAACAATTTTCCTGCTCCATCCTCCTGAACTGAAATCAAACGGAACGTAGATCTTGAAACGGCCTTCCGCATAAGGCCTGTCGAGCAGCACCCCTCTGAATGTGTCCTTGTATAAGCCGCCCTCCCCGATACTGTACCTGGAATACTGGATTGCCGCCCTGTCATTGATGTCCGCGGCGATTTCAAATACCGGATACAGTCCGGAATAACTGAAACGGAGATGTCCCGAATGCCTGCGTTTCCTTTCACCATAGACATAGGAATACGGGTCTTCATGCCAGCTGTAGCCCACCGAGCCGCTTGCCGTTCCGAGGTCGTTCTGGAACAATGCCGTCGCTCCGGCGGAAGCCTCTGCGTATGTAAGGTTCGATACAAGTGAAGTGATTCTGTCGTAATCGAAATATACCGGGGCCCAGGAATGGAATCTCAGAATATGTCCAGCCTTGCGGTAAGGTTTTGATTCAGAGTACTCTGCATCGGAGTGTCCCTCCGGCCAGGCTATTCCCTTGCGCTCCGAGAGAATGCGTTCCTGACGGCTGAGTCCCTCCGCCAGGACATATTCGTGGCGGTCTTCCAGGCTGACTTCCCTGCTGAGAAGGAGGTCGGCCGGCGTGCGGTAAAGCATCTTGTCCCCGACCTTCGGGATAGTGTAGAGGAGATTGTCCCCGGCGAAGCAGAATTCCGCGCCGCCGTTCTCCAGGGAGGTAAGCATTGTGATTCTGCCCGTTTCCGGGTCAAGGCGGTAATACTCATTGGTGCCGGTCCTGTCGCAGGCGAAATATAGGTACTCTCCGTCTGCCTTGAGATTGCGTATGCTGACAGGGGAAGGTTTGGTTATACAGTTCAGGGAACCATCTTCCCCAATGCTGTAAAACCCGAAGCCGTCATCGGATATTGCACTGAATATCAATGTTTTTCCTACCTGGCACACCTCCGTGGCCTGAAGATGTCCGGGGATTCTGAAGGTTCTGGCGACATTGCCGTCAGAGGTGGAAATCAGCACGATTTCCGTGCCGCCTTCCCTCGGAACCGACACTGCGGCGAGATATTTTCCGTCCGGCGAAGGGGATGGATTGTAATACCTTGCTCCATCGGTCAGGGTCTTCATTCTTCCGGTCTTCAGGTCGTAATATCTTATGTGTGAGTCATTCTGCAATGTCCATCTCTCGTCCTGGACAGTCTCGCTCCACCAGAGTTTCCCGTCGGCATAGGAGAGCCTGCTCGTCCCTCTCCCGAACGGACGGAGGTTCTCCATGTCTCCGGTGGCGGGGTCGATTCTCACAAGCATTGGCGCATCTGCGATTCCGGAGCATACGGCATATATTTGACCTTCCGCATAGACATTGCCGTAAAGTTTTGTGTACCAATTAGTTTCATCCGAGAGTCTGTCCGATGGAATGAATGGTCCACGCTCCTGCCTCTCCTCCTCCCAGATTGTCCTGAGCGAATCCGTGATAGACCTGAATGTCTTTCTGAACTTCATTCCGGAGGCGGCCTTGACCGTTTTTTGCGTATTGAAGAAGCGGAACGGATTCCTCTGGATTCTGGAAAAATATCTTTCAGTGAACAGAGGGTCGTCATAGAAATATCTCACTCCTCCGGCAGTTATGTATCCCAGTGCGTAATGGTCCGGAGAATAATGTCTGTAGGAGCCGTATCTCCAGCTGTACCAATCCCTTGACATGCCCTCAGGGAATGCCGTACGGTAATATTCGAGGAAGTCCGAGGAACGTCCGCGCCCTGAGCCTGTGAGGGCTGTCTCCGCAATGACGGCATCTCCCTCAAGCAGCCAGGTGCTTGGCCACAATGCAGAATATGCTCCCGGAGCCATGTCGCCGAGCAACCATGTCAGCGGCTTCAGCCAACCCTTGTAGCCGAACTGCATCTGAGAGATGTGGCGGCCCTCGTGAATGGCCAGATTGGTCGTCCACGGCATCGGCTCAGGGTCATAGACGGAAGGGAGGGTGAAAATGTCGAGCCGCTTCGGGGCCCAGGTCACAGCTGCATTTGAAATTCCGTTCCAGGCGTGGATAATGAGGGGGAATTTCCTCTTTTTCCCGTCCTTCAGGGTCATACCGGAACTTATCGCCTCCGCCTGTACATATTTTTCAAACTCATTGCCGTAAACCAATGCAAGGGAATCCAATCCCCGAGGATATACAATGCGGTAATGAGGGGTCTCGAAAGTACGCCAGCGCAAGCCTCCCGGGTCGTCGCCGAGACTGTAGAACTGGGCCTTTGCGGCCGCCATGGACAGAGTGAGGCAAATTATTGTCAATGCCGCTTTTATGCTGAAATCACGAGCTGTTTTATTCATTATTCTTCAGAGTTGAGAAATCTGTTGTTCAACCGTCGGCAAATCTAACTATTTTTTATATTTTTGCATTCTGAAACATACGGTAAAACTATTTTTTATGCAAATCCTACTCCAGGTCCTCACCCTTTTCGGTGCCCTTTCGATGTTTCTCTATGGAATGACATTGATGAGTGAGGGTCTTCAGAAAGCAGCCGGCGACAAACTCAGGTCATTCCTCGCCGCAATGACGTCCACAAGGCTCAAGAGAGTCATCACAGGTATTATCATCACGGCGCTCATACAGTCTTCGAGCGGAACCACGGTAATGGTGGTAAGTATGGTCAATGCCGGTCTCCTCTCTCTCGGGAATGCCATTGGCGTGATTATGGGTGCAAATATCGGTACGACTATAACCGCCTGGCTCATAGCAGTTTTCGGCTTCAGCGTGGATATCTCCACCTTCGCCATTCCGCTGGTTGCATTAGGATTCATATTTACCCTCAACAAAAATAACCGTACCCGCAGCATCGGACAGTGCATAATAGGATTCTGCCTCCTGATTCTCGGTCTCGCAGCCCTCAAGTCCTCGGTCCCGAATCTGGACGAGCATCCTGAGACATTGGCCTTCGTGCAGAACCTTACCCAGTACAGATTCCTTTCCGTACTCATATTCCTTGCCCTCGGTACCATTCTCACCATTGTCCTGCAGGCCTCCAGCGCCACCATGGCATTGACGATGGTATTCGTGTCCAACGGCTGGATCGGCTTCGATATGGCTGCCGCGATGGTGCTTGGTGAGAACATCGGAACCACCATTACTGCCAATATCGCCGCTTCCGTGGCCAACTATTCTGCCAAGAGGGCTGCCAGGGCGCACACGGTCTTTAATATTTTCGGAGTCGTCTGGGTACTGATCATATTCCACCCGTTCCTTTGGCTGATCGGAAAGGTGGTCTCTGCCCTCGGTCTTGCCGACCCTACAGTGGCTGACCTCACTATGATTGACCAGGATCCTGCTCTGAAGACTTCTGTGCTCTACGGAGTCTGCACCCTCCATACCATATTCAACCTTGCCAACACGATGATGCTTATCTGGGTAGTTCCTCAGATAGAGAAGCTTGTGACAATGCTTGTTCCTACTCCTGAGGGAGAGGCCGAGGTATACCGCCTCAAGTTCATCCAGGGTGGTCCTCTCTCCACCGCCGAGCTTTCACTGGATGAGGCTGAACAGGAAATCGTCCATTTCTCCGAGATTTGTTTCAACGGCTTCAATTATGCAAGGTCAGCGATTTCCGAGACAGACCCTGCCAAGTTTGAGGACCTGCGTGCTAAACTCATTAAATATGAGGGAATTACCGATAGGATTGAATACGAGATTGCGGCTTACCTCAATGAGGTTTCCAAGGGAGAGATTTCAGAGGCCTCATCGAGACGCATCAAGGGAATGTACAAGATTATCGGGGAACTCGAGAGCCTTGGTGACTCAGGCGAGGCCATCGGCAGGATGCTGGCCCGCAGGAATGAGCACGGCAAGACCTTCGACGAGGAGCAGCTCAAGCGTCTCGGCAGGATGTGCGACCTTCTTGATGTCGCCTTCAAGGCAATGATTGAGAATATGAAGACTCCTTACAATGCGCTGAAGGACATCACCAATTCCAATGATGCCGAATACAATATCAATGAGTACCGCAATACTCTCCGCGAGGAGCATATCATCAATATCGAGGAGAACCCTGATTACAATTACCAGGTGGGCGTCTTCTATATGGATATCGTTGCCGAGCTGGAGAAGATGGGTGACTTCATCATCAATATCTCTGAGGCCAAGATTGCTGAAAACGCTGCCTGATAATGCTTTGCAAAAGCGTTAAATATCTGTCAATCAGTTTAGTCCTGATTCTTTCATTGATTCTGGAAGGTTGCGGTGGAGGCAAGACATCCTCCCGGAATGTCCAGCAGGCAAGGAAGTTCCCTTCAATGGAGGTGCCCGGGATGATTACCGACCCTGCAGAGATGATTGACTATGCCGCGGAGCATTTCTGGGACAGGTTTCTCGATACCTCGTTCACGGGTAAATGCGATTCCGCATTGGTCAGCGGCGTGACGAGGCAGGAAGTGGAAAACAGTTTCGGTACCTATTCCGCCATCCTCTGGCAGACCGATGTCAGGAAAGCCCTCAAGTCTGTGGCCTCGCTCTTTGCCCGCGCCGAAGCCATTGAACTAAGGGACACCTCCTCCAATGTTTTCGAGACAATCACCTTCCTTGCGCATAAATATTTCTATGACCCGAATTCTCCTGTAAGGAACGAGGAGTTCTATCTGCCTTTTGTTGAGGGACTTGCGCATTCTCCTGCGGTAAAGGAGGATATGAAGCCGGCATATTCGTACGATGCATCGATGTGCCGCCTGAACCGTATCGGGTCGCCGGCTGCGGATTTCTCTTTCACCGACCTTGCCGGCCGCAGGCATACTCTGTACGGGGTCAAGGCGGAATATACATTGCTTTTCTTCTCCAATCCGGGATGCCAGTCCTGCAAGGAAATCACTGATGTTCTGGTCTCAGAACCATTCATTGAAGCAATGCAGTCATCAGGACGTCTGGCCGTGGTGAACGTCTATATTGACCAGGAACTTGACAAATGGCGGGAATATGCCGCCGGATATCCTTCCGGATGGATCAGCGGCTATGACCACAACTATATCATCCGGACAGACCAACTCTACAGTGTCCGGGCCATCCCTTCTCTCTATCTTCTGGATTCCTCAAAGAATGTCATCCTGAAGGATGCCCCTCAGGACAAGGTCTTCGATTTTCTC
>JALFFZ010000132.1 GCA_022777585.1 Bacteroidales bacterium
ATTCTTTTCATCTGTTGAATCTCCTCTCAATTAAAAGTTGAACTTGATACCAAGTATGTAAGTGCGAGGACGCGGATACATATTGTTGTCGATACCGGAGTAGATCTCAGGATCTATACCGTCATAAGCACTGATGCAGGCAACGTTCTGCACAGTCGCGAACACGTTCAGGCCCATAGGGCGATCGCTGTTCGGACGGAGAGCGAAGTAGCGGGAGAGGGTGATATTGTCGAACTTGAAGAAGGATGCGTTCTTCACATAGTAGTCGGAGAAGTACTGGGCGTTGGTCCTGAAATTGGTCTTCAGAGCACCTGAGGTACGGTTGTTCACGAAACTGTTGGTCCAGAGGTCGGAGAGGAGCTCGCCGTTGGAGTGGATGTTGTCATATACCCAGTTTCCGATGGAAGAGTGGGCTGACAGGGCGAGAGTCCAGTTCTTGTAGCTCAGGGTGGTGTTCAGGCCTATGGTTACGTCAGGAGCGGCCTTGTGGTGGCAGTACTTGTCGTTGGTGTCAATCTTGCCGTCGTTGTTGCGGTCAACATAGAGGCCCTCGATAGGATTCCCGTCGGTATCGTAAACCTGCTGGTAAACGAAGAAGGAGTAAGGAGCCTTTCCGGTCTGGTGAACCTGAATGTTGTTGCCGGTACCGCCGGAGATGCCGCCGGTCTCGACTCCGTAGTAGTCGGAGCGCTCGTCATCGGTGGTAAGTTTGGTTACAACGGTCTTGTTCCAGGCCACGTTGGCACCTATTTTCCAGTTCCAGTCCCTGGTCTCGACAGCGACAGCGTTGATCTCGAACTCGACACCGGTATTCTCAAGGTTACCGATGTTGGCGTTGAGGTAGTTGGTGAGGTTTGCACCTGCAGCTACAGGAGTCCAGTTGAGGAGGTCCTTGGTGAAGCGCTTGTAGAAGTCAACGCTACCGTAGATGCGGTCATTGAGGAAGCCGTAGTCGAAACCGGCGTTCCAGGTAGTGGTGGTCTCCCACTTCAGGTCAGCATTGTAGCCGGCAGGAGTGATAGGCTGGATAACCTGGTTGCCGATGATATACTGGCTGGCATTGGTGTTATAGACATAGGTGGCCAGGGTAGGATAGTTACCTGCATTGAGGTCCTGCTGACCGGTCTGACCATAGCTCAGACGGAGCTTGAGTGCGGACACTGTATTGCTGTTGCTGAGGAAAGACTCGTTCTTGATGTTCCATCCCAGGGCAACTGAAGGGAAGAGGCCCCACTTGTTGTTCTGGAAACGGGAAGTACCGTCACGACGCAGGGTTCCAGTGATGTAGTAGCGGCTGCCGAAAGAGTAGTTTGCACGTCCGAAGAAGGAAACGAGATAGTACTCGCTCTTGTTGGTCTGAGGATTTGCAAGGTAGTAGTCGGCAGCTGCAGGATCTGTATCGTTGGCCTTGAAAGACTCGTTGAAGGACTCGGTGTAGAAATGCTGCCAGGAGTAACCGGCCATGACCTCGAAGGAGTGCTTGCCTAAGGTCTTGCTGTAGTCGGCATAGAACTCGAGGGTCTGGTCGAGTTTCTTCTGGCTGTAGTTGGTATGGTAACCGGAAGCATTGCCGCCGGCTTCCTGCTGTGCGGTGGAGTGCATTGACTGCTCGGTGTTAGGAGCCACGTCAACGGTGCCATCGGAATTGGTGTAGTCGATACCGAGGTTGAGGTTGAGTCTCAGGTCCTCGAGACCGTGAATCTTGTAGTCGATCTGTGCGTTACCGAGGAAACGGTTGGCGCAGGAAACGTCCTTCTTGTCATTGAGCAGGGCAACAGGGTTCTGGTTGGCCATGGTGTTGCAGTTGTCAACGGTGAAGGTGCCCTTGCCGTAGTTCCACCAGCTGTAGCCGTTCAGACCGTTTTCGTCATAAACCGGCTTGGTAGGAGTGTACTGGATTGCCTGGGTGATGGCATCGGTGTTGGCGAATCTGGTGTTCATATTCATCGCCTTGCCATTCAGGTTGAAGGTGAGATGCTTGTCCAGGAAGGACGGAGCGAGATTGAGGGAAACGGTCTCACGACCCATATAGCCGGTCTTCAGGGTACCCTGCTGGTAGAGACCGCCGATGGAAAAGCGGTATGGCATGCTGACCACCTTGTTGTCGAGTTTGCCGGAGAGGGAAGCGTTCAGCTCATAGGTCTGGGCGAGACGGTAGATTTCCTTCTGCCAGTTGGTGTTGATGCTTTCATCATCACCGAGGGCCTTGTATGCATCGGATTCTGCGCCTGCATACTGCTTCACAGCCTCACGGAGTTCAGTTGCATCCATAACATTCACGAAGCGGGCATTCTGGTTGAGGGAAGCGGTGAAATCGATGTCAAGGTGAACACCCTTTCCGGAGCCGTTGCCCTTTTTTGTGGTGATGAGAATGACACCATTGGAAGCCCTGGAACCGTAGATTGCGGTAGCGGAAGCATCCTTGAGGACGGTGAAGCTCTCGATATCGTTAGGGTTGATGGAAGAAAGCGCGTCAGCAGTACCGCTGATACCCTCGTTGCTTACAGGCAGACCGTCGATAACGATAAGAGGGTCGTTGGAAGCCTGGAGGGAGGAGCCGCCACGGATACGTATGGTAGATCCTGAACCCGGAGCACCGGAGCCTGGAGTGATTACCACGCCGGCTGACTTGCCCTGGAGAAGTGCGGATGGTGAGCTGACCACGCCCTTATTGAGCTGGTCGGCCTTTACGGCGGAAACGGAACCTGTCATATCACTCTTCTTCACAGTACCGTAACCAATGACAACTACGTCATCGAGGAAGAGAGCGTCTTCGCTGATGGTGATTTTCGCAGGCATCTGGGATGCTGTGAATGTCTGAGAGGAGTAACCTATGCAGCTGACTTCAACGATGGCGTCAGCGCTGGACACTCTGAGGACAAAGTCTCCGTCAAGCCCGGTGGACACGCCATTGGTGGTTCCTTTTTCGAGGACTGTCGCACCGATGACAGGACCAGCCTGGTCAACGACTACTCCTTTGACCTCATATCCGCCCTGGGCGAATACAGGCGCCGCCAATGTGCAGGAGAGCACGAGGGCGACAAATAGATTCACTATTCTATTCATAAGGATTTTGTTTGGTTATTGATAATTGTGTCTATTTAGAATTCTTTTCTTTCACGAAGAACACCGATACGGCTGCGAGGAGCATGAACAATGCGGCTATGCCGATCATCCAGGTTGCCGCCTGGCTGTCCACCGTAACCTTCTCTACGGCGCTGAGTGCCGCATAGTCGCTTCCTGAAAGGATAGCGTTCTTGACAGTCAGCACGATGGAACCGCCCACCAGGCCCATTACGATCTGAGGGATGGTGATGGTGAAGTTGAAGATTCCCATATAGGCTCCGCTGCTGCGCGCATCGATTGCGCGTGAGAGGATGGAGTAAGGCATTGCCAGGATTCCGGCCCAGGCGATTCCGATGAATACCATCGGAATCATCATAAGGTACTGGTTATCAATGAGGGTGAGGCCGAGATATCCCAATGCTCCGCTGAGGAGGCAGGCCGCATAGACCGGCTTGTTGCCGAAGCGGTTGGCAATCTGGGTCATGAAGATTGACGCAATGCAGGCCGGTACCGGATAGACCGCATTGAGCACTCCGGTCCAGGTCTCTGCAGCTCCGGTGTTTACCATTGTTCCGGCTGCGTCAATGAAAGAGCTGGTAATGAGCGGCTTGAGATAGTTCCACATAAGGAAGAGGGCTGCCCAGGAGAAGAACTGGGTGACTCCGAGCTGGAGCATGGTGGACGGGATGTTCTTCATCAGGGTGAAGAATCCCGGCTTTTTCTCCTCCACGGCTGTTTCCCCGCTCCCGTTGTACATTGCGAATTCGGCCGGTGGGTATTCCTTTACCTTGAAGGCGGTAACGAGAACGGTGAGCAGGAGAATGCCGCCTCCGATGTAGTAGGAGTAGGCAATGTGCCTGGAAACGCCGCCCTCAACCGCTGCGTCGGAAACTCCGCACCATGTCATGATGAGAGGCAGGAGTGCTCCGATGACTGCTCCGAGGTTGATGAGGAAGGTCTGGATCACGAATCCCTCGGTCTTCTGGGAATCGTCCAGCATATCAGTCACGAGTGCCCTGAACGGCTGCATCGTGATGTTGAAGGACAGGTCCATGAACAGGAGAATGAGGGCCCCCATCGCAAGCGGGGCGAATGCCAGAAGCGTCGGGCAGTTCGGCATGAGCAGGAGGGCGATGGTGGAAATGATGGCTCCGCCGAGGATGTAAGGAATCCTGCGGCCGAATCTCGTCCAGGTTCCGTCGGAGAACATTCCCACGATAGGCTGGATGATGAGTCCGGCAATAGGGGCTGCGAGCCAGAAATAGCTGAGATGGCTGAGGTCGGCTCCGAGAGACTGGAGAATGCTGGATGTGTTGGAATTCTGCAGGGAATATCCAATCTGCACTCCGAGGAATCCGAAGCTGAGATTCCATATCTGCCAAAATGATAATTTCGGTTTCTTCTTCATTGTCTTGGTTACTAGTTCAATGCGTACGGGGCGGGCGTTCCCGCCTTCACTTAAATCGTTTGGCAAAAATATGATAATATTCATATTTATTATTACGGGGTTTGACGAACGGCGGAAATTTGCTGACGGATGGAGAATTATTTCAGATGAATCAAAACGTTTTTTTGGAGTTGTCACAACATTTTTCTAATTTAGATGCGGAATGAAGCAGTTGAGTACGCAATGGATTATCCACCTGTTCGCGGCGATGCACGTCGTGACGACCGTCGTATGCCGTTCAGTCGGCATGGATGACGAGCTGCTGCTTACCCTTCTGA
>JALFFZ010000049.1 GCA_022777585.1 Bacteroidales bacterium
CACGGACCAGCCTCAATGACGGTGCATGGAATATTCTTTCCATCAGCACCGAAAACGGAAGTCATTCCGATTTTCTTTCCAATTAATCCAGGCATTGGTTTTGTTAATTAATTGTTTATTAATACTTTATCGTATTCCGCATACTTTTGCGGGCTGCAAATATACGACTAATTTTTCAATTTTCAATCAGTTACGCATAATTTTTTATTCCTGCGAAAACAGGCCCGGCAGGAAAGATTTCCGGAGATGATGCCGGTTATTGCCTGAAGATTCCTATCTTTGCAGTGTTAAAACAAAAACATTGAAACAGACAATGAAGAAATTTCTTTGCACATTGTCAGCATTGCTCCTGATTACAGCAGGCGCTTGGGCTGACGAAGGAATGTGGCTGCTGCCGCTGATCCAGAAGATGAACGGCAAGGCCATGAAGGACCTCGGCTGCAGATTGACCCCTGAGGAAATCTACAGCATCAACAACAACTCATTGAAGGACGCCATCGTCCAGTTCGGCGGAGGCTGCACGGGCGAAATCATTTCCGACAAGGGACTGCTCGTGACCAACCATCATTGCGGTTACAGCAGCATCCAGGGACTCAGCACCCCTGAGCACAACTATCTCGAGGACGGATACTGGGCCATGAGCAACAAGGATGAACTCCCTGTCAAGGGACTCACTGTAAAGTTCCTCCAGAGCATGACAGACGTAACCCCGGTTCTCGAGAAGGCCAGGGAGGCTGCGCTTAAAGAGTATAAGGACAGCGCCAATGTCAATGATCTCGCCGACAACGCCGTGAAGGCTGCCAGGGAGGGACTCATCAAGTCCGCCGAGGCCGACCACCCGAACTGCGACGTCCGCATCACGGGCTTCTACAATGAGAATGTATATTACCTCATAGTGTACAAGATCTACCGCGACGTGCGCTTCGTGGGTGCTCCTCCTGCCTCTGTGGGCAAGTTCGGCGGCGAGACCGACAACTGGATGTGGCCTAGACATACCGGCGATTTCTCCATGTTCAGGGTGTATGCCGGCAAGGACAATGAGCCTGCGGACTACTCCGAGGACAATGTGCCGTACGTGCCGAAACAGTCCCTCAAAGTATCCCTGAAGGGTATCAATGAGGGCGACTACGCCATGGTAATGGGCTATCCGGGACGCACACAGCGATTCCAGACAGCATCCCAGCTCAACCAGATGCTCGCCCGCCAGGACATCAGCGTCGCAGCGAGGACATTGAAACAGAGCGTAATGAAAGAGGGCATGGAGGCCGACCCTACAGTCCGTCTCCAGTATGCGAACAAATACGCCAGCTCCGCCAACGGCTGGAAAAAGTGGATTGGCGAGAAGCAGGCATTCGCCAAGCTGAACATCATCGGCCGCGAGGAGGCGAAAGAGGCCGCATTCACAAAATGGGTTGGTGCCAACAAGAAGAGGACAGAGGCCTATGGAGATGCCCTCAGTATGATCAGCGAGGCAGTGGACAGCACGACTGAAGGCCTGAAGGCATTGTACCTGCTCATCGAGGCTCCGTTCAATGTCGGCGCAGCCGAGGTGGGGATGTCCTGGATGATGGCCTTTACCAACTCCCTCTCCGCCGCTCCTTCAGACACGGCGGGAGCTTATGAGGCAGCCCGCACCGCAGTCCTCGCAGCATTCAAGGACTACAATGAGCCGCTCGAGAGGAAAATAGCGGCGGCAATGCTGGACTTCTACCGCAAGAACGCCAAACCGGAGAATTATCTCAATATCACCGGCTTCGACTTCGCCACAATGGACATTCAGGAATACGTGGACTGGCTCTTCGACAACAGCATATTCTCGTCTGAGGAGAAGTTCAATGCTGCAGGTGACATCGCTGTCCAAACCGTTGCAGCCGACCCGGCATACGCATATTACAATGCCCTTATGGATGTGTACATGAAGGTTCTTCCTATACAGCGCAAATGGGCTCCGCAGCTCTCCGAGGGCAGCAGGAAGTTCGCCGCCGGACTCCTCGAATGGGAGAAGGGCAAGCCTTCCTATCCTGATGCAAACTCCACAATGAGGCTCTCCTACGGTACAGTGAAGGCATACTCTCCTGCCGACGGAATACTCTACAGATATTATACGACGCTGAACGGTGTCATGGAGAAGGAGGATCCTGAGAACTACGAGTTCAAGGTTCCCGCAAAGCTCAAGGAACTCTACAACGCCAGGGATTTCGGCCAGTACGCCGGCCCGGACGGAATGGTTCCGACCTGCTTCCTTACCACCAATGACATCACGGGAGGCAACTCCGGCTCCCCTGTCCTCGATGCCGACGGCTGCCTGATCGGTCTCGCCTTCGACGGCAACTGGGAGTCGATGTCCAGCGACGTAATGTTCGAGCCTGACCTCCAGCGCTGCATCTGCGTGGACATCCGCTATGTGCTCTTCCTTATGGACAAGCTCGGTGGAGCAGGCCATCTTCTCAAGGAAATGAACATTGTAAGATAATGAAACAGAATGAGATAATGAAAATGCTCCTGGACGTCACCCATCCCGGGAAGGGCGACAGGAACATTGTCGAGCTAGGTCTCGTGGAAAGTGTGGAAATAGATGGCAATGACGTTTGCGTAACCCTTGCCTTCCCGAAACACAGGGACCCGCTCGCGGAGTACATAATCGGCAGCGCCAGGGCGGCAATCTACAGGCATTGGCCAGAGGCCGGGAAGGTGGAGGTCAAGACCATTGTCAAGGAGGAGGCCGCAAAGAAGCAGACCGGCCTCAACCTCACGATGGAGGAGGTCAACAATGTACGCCATATAATCGGCATTGCCTCAGGCAAGGGCGGAGTGGGCAAATCCACTGTCGCCGTAAACCTGGCTGTGGCCCTGGCCCGTCTCGGATACAAAGTTGGCCTGGCCGACGCCGATGTCTACGGACCTTCGATTCCGTTGATGACGGCTACTGAGGGAGCATTGCCGGAAGCCATCAAGGATGGGGACCGCGAAGTTATCATGCCGATTGAGAAATACGGGGTGAAGTGGATGTCAATAGGCTATTTCTCGCAGCCGGGACAGGCCCTGATATGGAGAGGTCCTATGGCCTGCAATGCATTGAAACAGATGATATTGCAGGTAAGATGGGGAGCCTTGGACTTTCTTCTCATAGACATGCCTCCGGGAACCGGCGACATCCATATCAGCCTGGTTCAGGACATCCCGATGGAGGGAGCTGTCATTGTCACCACCCCTCAGGCCGTGGCCCTGGCCGACGTGGAGAAGGGCGTGGATATGTTCCGCAACAAGAATGTGGCCCGGAAAATTTTCGGCCTGGTGGAGAACATGTCCTGGTTCACGCCTGCGGAACTGCCTGATAACAAGTACTATATCTTCGGCAAGGACGGCGGCGTGAAGATGGCCGAGAACTACGGCATTCCGCTCCTTGGCCAGATTCCGCTGGTCCAGAGCATAAGGGAGAACGGGGACGAAGGCGAACCGGCAGCCCTCTCCTCAAGGCCGGACGGCATTGCCTTCATCGAACTGGCTGAAAACCTTGTCAAGGCAGTGAATATGCCTTGACAGTAAACATGCCTTAACGCAAAAGGCCCGCTCCAAAACCGGAGCGGGCCTTTGTCATTGAGAATCAATTACTCCTCCCGGAGGACAATCTGCCCTCCCCGGACGTCGGCGATGACCTTGGAATTCTTGTGCACCGTGCCGTCCAGCATTGACTTGGCAAGCAGGTTCACGAGATCCCTCTGCATCACCCTCTTGACCGGACGGGCTCCGAAGGCCGGGTCATATCCCTTGTCCACCATGTAGTCCTCGAAGGCCGGGGTGAACTCCATCTCGACTCCATCCTCAGAAAGCTTCTTCCTCAAAGCCTCTGCCTGAATGTGGAGAATCTCCCTGATGTCAGCCCTGGTCAGCGGGTCGAACATGATGATCTCGTCTATCCTGTTCAGGAACTCCGGCCTGATGGTCTGCTTGAGCATATCCACCAGCTTCCTCTTGCACTCGTCCAGCATCTGGCGGCGGGAAGCGATTGCGGAAGCGTCTGCGAGCGGATCCTTTCCGCCGATTTCCGGCAGCCTGTCCATATAGCCCTGGATAATGTCAGAGCCGACATTGGAGGTCATTATTATGATCGTGTTCTTGAAGTCCACGGTACGGCCCTTGTTGTCGGTCAGACGGCCGTCATCCAGCACCTGAAGCAGAATGTTGAACACATCCGGATGCGCCTTCTCTATTTCGTCGAGGAGAACCACCGAGTATGGCTTGCGCCTAACGGCCTCGGTCAGCTGGCCGCCCTCATCGTATCCTACATACCCCGGAGGCGCACCTACAAGACGGCTGACTGTATGACGTTCCTGATACTCGGACATATCAATCCTCGTTATCATATTCTCATCATTGAACAGGAACTCCGCGAGAGCCTTGGCCAGCTCTGTCTTGCCCACGCCGGTGGTACCCATGAAGAGGAAAGACCCGATTGGGCGTTTCTCATTGGAAAGACCGGCACGACTTCTTCTGACAGCGTCTGCAACAGCCCTGATGGCCTCGTCCTGGCCAACGACCCTGTGATGGAGCTCGTCCTCCATCCTGAGAAGTTTGGTCTTCTCGCTCTCCAGCATCTTGCTCACAGGTATGCCTGTCCACCTTGACACCACGTCAGCGATATCCTCCGGGGTCACAGCCTCTGTGATAATCGGATCCTTCACGGCAGCCTGTTTCTCAAGCAGCTGGTCAATCTTCTTCTGCACATCTGCAATCTTGCCGTAACGGAGCTCGGCCACCTTGCCGTAATCTCCTGCCCTCTCTGCCACCTGAGCCTGGATTTTATAGTTTTCCAGCTCCTGGCGGGCAGTCTGAAGCCCATCCAGAACGGCCTTCTCGTCCTCCCATTTCTTCATCAGGACGGCCCTCTTGTCATTCAGTTCCTTGAGCTGGCCGTCAATCTTCTCCATCTTCAGGGATACGCCCTCGCGCTTGATGGCCTCCTTCTCAATTTCGAGCTGGCGGATTTCGCTGTTGAGATTGTCAATAGGTTCAGGCACGGAGTTCATCTCCAGCCTCAGCTTGGAAGCAGCCTCATCCACAAGGTCAATGGCCTTGTCCGGAAGGAACCTGTTCGTGATGTACCTGTGGCTGAGGTTTACCGCCGCAATCAGCGCATCATCCTCGATGCGGACCTTGTGGTGGTTCTCATACCTCTCCTTAAGGCCCCTGAGAATGGCAATGGACTCCGCGGGAGCAGGCTCGTCCACGGTCACCATCTGGAATCGTCTCTCCAATGCCTTGTCCGCCTCGAAATACTTCTGGTATTCGTCCAGAGTAGTGGAACCGACTGTCCTCAGCTCGCCCCTGGCCAATGCAGGCTTGAGAATGTTGGACGCATCCATCGCCCCGGAACTCTTTCCTGCGCCCACGAGGGTATGGATCTCATCGATGAAGAGGATGATCTGGCCGGCGCTGTCTATAACATCCTTGACCACGCCCTTGAGCCTTTCCTCAAATTCGCCCTGATACTTCGCACCAGCTATGAGGGCACCCATATCGAGGGAATAGACCTTCTTGTCCTTGAGGTTCTCAGGAACCGCCCCGTCCACTATCTTCTGGGCCAGGCCCTCGGCAATCGCCGTCTTGCCCACACCAGGCTCGCCGACGAGGATAGGATTGTTCTTCGTACGTCTGCTCAATATCTGCAGCACCCTGCGGATCTCCTCATCCCTGCCTATCACCGGGTCCAGCTTTCCGGCCGCCGCCCTTTCATTGAGATTGGTGGCGAATCTGCTCAGGAATTCAAGCTTTCCTGAAGAGCTGTTGTTCTGCATTTCATTCATATTCAATTTCTCCTTTTTGTCCCGGACCCAGGAAAACGACTAATGGCCGCCTGATCCAAGGACCAGACGGCTATAGTCAAAATATATTCCTTTTACCTGATTACTGACAATCTGTCAGTTCCTGCGACTGGAGGCTATTAGTTAGCAGGTGTAGCAGGCGCCTCCTGAGCAGGTGCCTCCTGAGAAACAGGAGCTGAAGGGAATGCAGGCTGCTCTTCAGCCGCATTCTCAATCTTGTCAGTGATGTCCACCTGAGTTCCCCTGGTTCCCAAAGTGAATGAGGACACGATTGAAACTACAAGAATGAATGCAACGAGACCCCAGGTAATCTTCTCAAGCATATTGGCTGTCTGCCTAACGCCGAATGTCTGGTTGCCTGCGACGAAATTGCTTGCCAGGCTGTCTCCCTTGCCGTTCTGGAGAAGAACTGCGATTGTCAGCAGGATGCTGGCAATTACAATGAGTACAACGAGAATTGTAAATATAACGCTCATAGATTCTGATTATTTATCAATTTGTCCAATTTTTCAATAAGGGATGCAAAGTAAGCACTTTTTTCCGGGAATGCCAAAAGAAGTTTGCGATAAATGCGTCTTGACTGCTCAAAATAGCCTTGTTCGGCATAAATTTCTGCCAATGTCTCGGTGCAGAACTCAAGACTGAGGTCATCTCCGGCATTGTCCGAAGCTCCTTCCCTGCGGTCCGGGGCGCGGAATGTGAAATTGTCCCCGGCCTTTCGGACCCTGTCATATTCATCCTTTGAGAAGAAATCTCCGCCCGGTACAGGGCGGGTCTTCCGCGCCTGCGCCACCGCATCAACCCCTGTCTCCTCCTTTGCCCCGACTCCCTGCTCTTCCATATATGAGCTGAGAAGGCTCTCAAGATTGCTGTCCGAATAGTCCCGGACGGCCGAAGACTGCATTATTCCGGCAATGATGCTCCTGTCGGCCACGTACATCGCCTGGTCGGCATATTGTGACACGCCCCAGGACTCCCCGCCAAGGGCAGCCATCCTCTCGCAGAGCTCCTTCCTCGCCCCGGCGAACCACGGATAGAGGTTGACCACTCCGGCCAGCTCCTCCATTGTCAATTTCTTCAAATTAATTGTTCTCCCCCCTTCCATACTACCAATTCGCCACTGTCGCATTGAACATATCCTCGCACAACTTTTCTATAATTTCTTCACACAGGGAGGCTTCCACCGCATCGAGAGACTGCGTGGAATCATAGTCTGCATATGCCGAGAAAGACTTGTCAGGGAAATCGTCCTCCGGATATTTCCGGTTTGTGAACGAAATCTTGACGGACACGGTAAGACGGTTCTGTGCGGCAACTTCCTGTGCTGTCACCGCAGTTGCCCTGATGTCATAACCGGTAACCGCTCCGGTAATCTCAAGATCCCCGTCCATATCCACCTGCTCCAGACGCGTCATCTTGCGGAACTTGTCCTTCAGCGCCTCAGTAAGGTCATTGCTCAGGTTCGGGTTGACCTTCAGTGCTTTATACTCGAAATAATTGATGGTCACCGTCTTGACATCGGGCTGGATGGAGGTTCCGGTGAATGAGTAAATCCCGCAGGAACGCACAATCAGGCCCGCCGCGGCTATCGACACGACAGCGCACATTGTCTTCAATGTCTTCCTAATATTCATCATCTTCATTTCTTCTGGCTCTTGTACTCAGGGGGAAGCTTCCTGTAGAGGGTCCGCTCGGAGATTCCCAGTTCCTCCGCAGCCTTCTTCCGGTTCCCATTATGCTTCTCCAGGGCGCGGCGGATGAGTTCCTGGCTGACCTTCGATATGGAGAACGCCTCATCCTCCTCGGGACTGATTTCCCTCACCGGCCGGTTCCTGTCTATATCTCCCTGAATGTCAATGTCATCCACCTCATTATCCCAATGCACGCCAGGCTTGGACACATAGCCCTCTTCCGGAACGGGAAGGCTCTTCTGGTCCCCCAGGGGAGAAGCGACCTGCGAGGCCGCTGTAAAATTGCCCGAGGCGATAATCTGCTTCAGCTTGTTGATTTCTGCATTGAGACCGTACAGGGCTTTGTAAATCTCCTGCTTCTCGCTCCTCGTGATGTTCTCGGAATTGTCCTCATACTTCACCGGCAGGGCATTCACGTCATCGTGGGGAATATACTTGTACAGGGTTTCCGCATTGACCTCGCATTTTCCAGACACCGGGGACAGCCTGTGGCTCTCCAGCGCGGACACAGTCTCGGTTATGTTCTTGAGCTGGCGGATGTTGCCCGGCCAGCGGTAATTCGAGAGCATCTCGACAGCATCGTGAGTGAGAGTGACCTTGTTCATCCCGTATTTCTCCGAGAAGTCGGATGTGAACTTCCTGAACAGCAAGTAAATATCCTGTTTCCTCTCCCTGAGGGCCGGCATCCTGATCTGAACGGCGTTCAGTCTGTAATAAAGATCCTCCCTGAACTTTCCCTTGGAAACCGCATAGAGCAGGTCCACATTGGTGGCGGCTATGACCCTGACATCTGTCTTGCTGACCTTGGAATCACCCACCCTGATGTATTCTCCGGACTGGAGGACTCTCAGGAGCTTGGCCTGGGAAGGAAGCGGAAGTTCACCCACCTCGTCAAGGAAAAGAGTTCCTCCGTCTGCGACCTCAAAATAGCCCTTCCGGTCATCCACAGCTCCGGTAAATGAGCCCTTGACGTGGCCGAAAAGCTCGGAATCGATAGTCCCTTCGGGAATTGCTCCGCAGTTGACGGCAAAGTATTTCGCATTCTTCCTGCGGCCATTCTGATGAATGATTTTCGGGATATTGTCCTTGCCGACTCCGCTTTCTCCTGTCACAAGGACAGTAAGCTCTGTCAAAGCGACAGCCATTGCCATCTCAATGGCCCGGTTGAGCGCCGGGTCATTGCCGATTATGTCGTATTTGTTCTTTACTTTCTGTAATTCTTGTGCGTCCATACAGGACAAAGTTACAAAATCAGTTCAAAATATGAACTCTTATTACGGAAAATTGCAAAATTGTTAGTATCTTGGCCGAAAATTTGATTAAAGGTTTAACAAATACTTTTTTACTTATCGTTTCAACTATGAGAAAGGAAATCAAAAATTTGGCAATGGCTATCGTTGCGATTGCCGCTGTCGGCTGTGCATCTCCAGAGAAGATGGCAGAGATGGCAGAGAGCGTTACTGTTACCTGCGATCCATCACCACTTGAGGTTGTTGCCGGCAAAATCGACGCTACTGTGTCTGTAACCTATCCGGCTGATTACTTCCACAAGAAGGCAATCCTCGAAGTTACCCCTGTTATCGTTTTCGACGGTGGCGAGGCTGCAATGACTCCGTTCATGTATCAGGGAGAGAAGGTAAAGGACAACTACACTGTTGTTTCTTCTGACGGTCAGACCGTTACCGAGAAAGTTCACTTCGACTATGTCGAGGGTATGGAGGCCTGCCACCTCGAGCTTCGCGGTGTTGTGATATACAAGGCAAGGACTTGGGATCTTCCTATCAAGAAGGTTGCTGACGGTGCCAACACCACCTATATGCTCGTAGGCCTCGGCGGAAAGGCCGGCCACGTTGCATACAAGGCTGACAACTATCAGGAGGTGATTCCTCAGACCGCTGAAGGCCAGATTCTCTACACCATCAACTCTGCAGACGTTCGCCGCAAGGAGCTCAAGTCAGAGTCCATCAAGGATTTCCAGGCTGCTCTCGACGAGATCAAGGCTAACGAGAGGAAGACTCTCAAGGGTACTGAGGTTGTAGCTTACGCTTCACCGGACGGTGGTGAGTCTCTCAACGCAAAACTTTCTGACAAGCGTTCCAAGAGCGGTGCAAAGGCCTGGTCAAAGGTTATCGGAGGAAGAGAGGTTGCTGACCCTGAGGTCAAGAGCGTAGGTCAGGACTGGGAAGGCTTCCAGGAGCTCGTTGCCAAGTCTGACATCGAGGACAAGGATCTCATCATCCGCGTTCTTTCCATGTACAGCGATCCTGCAGTCCGTGAGAGCGAGATCAAGAATATGTCCGAGGTTTATACAGTCCTCAAGAAGGAAGTTCTTCCTGAGCTCCGCCGCGCAAGATTCATTGCCAATGTCGAGTATCAGAACTACACCGCCGAGGAGCTTCTCAAGCTCGTTGATGAGAACAGCGACGTTCTCGACGAGGAGGCTCTTCTCCGCTCTGCATCCCTCGTGAAGGATCTCGATGCAAAAGAGGCCATCTACAAGAAGGCTGTCGACAAGTACAACAGCGACCGCGCACAGTTCAACCTTGGCGTAGTTTACCTCGAGAAGGGTAATCTTGGCAAGGCTGAGAAGGCATTCGCAAAGGTTGAGACCAAGGATGCTGACCTCAAGACCGCCGAGGGTGTCATCGCTCTCCGCAATGGTGACCTCGCTGCTGCCCAGAAGGCATTCGCTGCTGCCGGCGACACTGAGAACCAGGCTGTTGTTGACATTCTCAACGGCAACTATGCAAAGGCTGCCGCTGCCCTCAAGGGAACAAACAGCTTCAACGAGGCTCTTGCTGACGTTCTTACCGGCAATCTTTCTGCAGCTTCTGCAGCATTGAAGTGCAACTGCCCTAAGTCTGAGTACCTCCGCGCCATCATCGCTGCCCGCCAGGGCAACAAGGCTGAGGTTGCAGCTCACCTTGCAAAGGCTTCTGAGTGCGAGGCTCTCAAGGCTCGTGCAGAGAAGGACATCGAGTTCGCTCAGTGCAGGTAATACAAATGACGTTTTGAGACGTTGAACAATACGTGGGGTGGCTATTTGCAGTCACCCCATTTTTTTTGACAGACAAGCCCGCCGGGCATCATTGCACGAAATGAATCTGAAACTGGACGACATAGCAAAGGCTCTTCCTGCATACGGAATCGCTGACGAGGTGAACAGAAGCCTCGCCGCCAATCCCCGTCTCGTAGTCACTGCGCCTCCGGGAGCTGGAAAATCCACATTGCTGCCTCTGACAATGCTGGAAGGCATAGGCGGGAGCGGAAAAATCCTTATGCTCGAGCCGAGGAGAATTGCGGCAATGCAGATTGCCGGAAGAATGGCGGAGCTTGCCGGCTGCCGGGTCGGGGACGAGGTGGGTTACCGGGTCAGGTTCGAGAACAGGACCTCCGCGAAAACCCGCATCGAAGTCTTGACAGAAGGCATCCTGAGCCGGATGCTGATTGCCGACCCCGGTCTGGAGAGGGTCTCAACTGTCATTTTTGACGAGTTCCACGAGAGAAGTCTGGCCTCGGACGAGGCGCTGGCATTGGTGCTCGAAACACAAAAAATCCTGCGTCCGGACCTGCGGATAGTAATAATGTCGGCCACCATTGACACTGATGAAATATGCGGGCGGCTCGAGGCGCCGCTTATTGAAGGCAAGGGCAGAATGTTCCCGGTGGAGCTGCATTATGCGCAGAATGACATTGACCTGAAGAATCCGGCCAGGGAGGTCGCCAGATACATTCTTTCAGCCCACAGGGAGAACGATGGGGATATATTGGCATTTCTCCCCGGAGAGGCTGCAATAAGGCGATGTGCGGAACTTTTAGAGGGGAATCTTGGCGGTACCGGCATCTTCCCGCTGTATGGAATGCTTCAGAAAGAGGAACAGAGGCGGGCCATTGCCCCAAGCCGTCCCGGAGAAAGGAAGGTCGTTCTGGCCACTTCCATCGCGGAAACCTCACTTACAATCGAGGGCGTCAGGGTGGTCGTGGACTCGGGGCTGTGCCGAAAAATGGTTTTCGACAGGCGGAACGGGATGAGCCATCTCGAGACCGTGCGCATCAGCGTTGACATGGCGGACCAGCGGAGCGGAAGAGCGGGCAGAACCGCCCCTGGAGTATGCTACAGGCTATGGACGGCAGGGACGATGCAGAGAATGCAGGCATGCAGGACTCCGGAGATTATGGACTGCGACCTGGCCCCTCTATGTCTCGATATCGCAGCCTGGGGCGAAAGTGATATTATGAATCTCCCATGGATTACACCGCCGCCAAAGGCCAATGTTCTCCAGGCCGGCTCTCTCCTGAGGAGTCTCGGGGCTATTGAGGAAAAAGGAGGGATTACGGCTCATGGCAGGTCAATGTCAACACTCCCCTGCCACCCCCGCATCGCCCAGATGCTGCTCAAGGCCGACACCCCGGAACTCCGCTCCCTGGCCACCGACATCGCCGCCATTCTGGAGGAAAGGGATCCAGTGCCGCAGGACAATGATGCTGACATAAGGACAAGGGTCAATGCTCTCAGGCAGGCCCGCGCAAAAGGCGGGAATCTGCGGGAATGGAGTCGTATCGAAAAAATCGCAAGCCAATACAGATCAGTCTCCAAGGCCATGATTGACAATGAAATAACGGGGCCATTTCTGGCGGGGAAACTCCTCTCTGCGGCCTATCCGGAAAGGATTGCAAAGGCCAAGGACAGTTGCGGACATTACCAGCTCTCCTGCGGGGACAATGCAATCGTGGACAGAGGGGACGAACTGTCGGCCCACGCGTGGCTTGCCGGAGCCGTGTTGGATTCAGTTTCCGGGAGAATCTTCCTGGCGGCCCCAGTCCAGCCGGAAGACCTTGCCGAAATGACCATTTCGAGGAGCAATATAGTATGGGACAACCGCAAGGGTGGCGTCTCTGCTCTTCGGGAAATGAAGCTCGGCGTCCTGACATTGAGCTCCAGGCCGATTGACGGGGATATCAGGGAAGCCTGCCTCAGGGCAATTTGCGACGCCGCCCCGAAAGAGGGCCTTACGATGTTCGATTTCTCCGACGATGTGGGCAATCTTCAGCGCAGAATAAGCCTTGCCGCCGCCTGGCATCCCGAACTGGACCTCCTGGATGTAAGCCAGGAGGCACTCCTGGGCAATGCAGGAGAATGGCTGCCTGGATTCGCAGGCAAGGCTTCCACCGTAGCTGAGCTCCGCCGCATCAATCTCTGTGAGGTAATCTGGAGCATGCTTACTTATAGCCAGCAGCAGGCCGTGGAGCGCATTGTACCCTCCCATATCACCGTGCCCACCGGCCGCCGCATAAAGGTGGAATACCGTGTCGGCAATGATGTCCCGGTGCTCAGGGTGCGTCTCCAGGAGTGTTTCGGTATGCTCGACACCCCGAGGGTGGACAATGGGAGAGTTCCCGTTCTGATGGACCTCCTGTCTCCGGGATACAAGAGCGTACAGCTTACATCCGATCTGAGAAGTTTCTGGGCCAATGCCTACTTCGAGGTCAGAAAAGAACTACGCCGCAGGTATCCGAAACATTTCTGGCCGGATGAGCCAGCTACAATCCCCTAGCCCTTATCAAGGCATCAGGATCAGGGTCGGCCCCGCGGAACTCGTGATAGAGAACCATAGGCTCCTCGCTTCCGCCCTTCTCGAGGAAGGTCTTGCGGAACTTGGAGGCTACCTTAGGGTTGTAAAGGCCCTTGCTCTCCCAATATTCGAAAGCGTCCTTGTCCAGAACCTCAGCCCAGAGATAGCTGTAATAGCCGGCATTGTAGCCGCTGTTGAAGATGTGGTTGAAGTACGTGCTCCTGTAGCGCGGGATAATCTCGTCTATCAGGCCCATCTCCTCGCATACCTTCTTCTCGAAGGCGGCCACGTCGAAATTGCTCCAGTCAGTATCCTTGGCCAGCTCGTGCCACTTCATGTCGAGAATCGAGGCAGCGGTCAGTTCGGCTGTCATGAAGCCCTGGTTGAACCTGGAGGCCTTGTTGATTTTCGCAACGAGAGAATCCGGGATGACCTCTCCGGTCTTGTAATGATATGCGTAAGTGGAGAGAATTTCCGGCTGGAATGCCCAGTTCTCATTGATCTGGGAGAATGTCTCCACGAAATCGCGGGCGACGGATGTGCCGCTGACATCCTTGAAACGGCATTTCGAGAGCATTCCGTGCAATGCGTGCCCGAATTCGTGGAAGGCCGTGCTGACCTCGTCGATGGTCAGGAGACCGACAGAATCGCCAGGCTGGGTGAAATTGCATACATTTACCACGATAGGTCGTACATCATTGCCGGAGGCATCCACATACTGCTCCCTGAAGTTGGTCATCCACGCTCCGCCCCTCTTGGTGCTGCGGGGAAGATAATCCGTCATGAACCAGCTGAGAAGCGAGCCGTCCGCATCGGTAACCTTGAAGGCCTTCACCTCAGGATGATATACCGGAATATCTGCCGGTTCTATCTTTATGCCGTAGAGACGTTCTGCGGCCTGGAATACTCCGGAGCGCACATTGTCAAGCTGGAAATACTGGCTTACCTCTGATTCGTCGAGGGCATACTGCGCCTTGCGCACCTTCTCGGCATAGAACCACCAGTCCCAAGGCTCGATCCTGCTGCCTTCTGGAAGAAGACCGGCCTCCACGTCCTTGTTCATGAATACCTGCATGTCAGTCACTTCCTCCCTGGCCTTGGCAACAGCCTTCTCCATTATCCTGGAAAGGAAGGCATCCACGGTGGCGTGGTCGTGAGCCATCTTGTCCTCGAGGATGCAGTCGGCCGAGCAGTCGAAGCCGAGCATTGCGGCCTTTTCGGTCCGGAGCTTCATGATTTCGAGAAGAACGGCCTTGTTGTCATTCTCATTGCCATTGTTGCCCCTTGAGGAATAGGCCTTGAAGGCGGCCTCGCGCTTCGCCCTGTCCTCGCAGGTGGTCATGAAATAAGGATAGCTGGAAACCGGGATTCCGATAGCCTCCTTGAAGGCATTGTTCTCGGCGAGGAGATTGTTTCCGAACTTCTGCGAAAGGACGGCAAGTCTGGTATTGATTTCCCTGAACCTTGCCTGTGAGGCCTCGTCGAGAGCTATTCCGTTGCCGATGAACTTGTTGTAAAGCTTCTTTGTGACCATATATTCCTCCCTGTCGAGAGTGTCGGCTGACTCATATACAGCCTTGACTCTCTGGAAGAAGCCCGGATTCATGAATATATTGTTCTCGTGCTCAGTGACAATCGGCGTAACTTCCTCGATGACTGCCATCATCTCGTCAGTAGCATCGGACTCGCTCAGATTGAAGAGCACTCCGAGCGTCCTCCCGAGAATCTCGCCGGAAAGCTCGTAAGCCGCAACGGTATTGACGAATGTCGGGGCTGCAGGGTTGTTCACGATTGCGTGGATCTCCGCCTCCTGCTGCTCAATTCCAGCCTTGACAGCCGGAACATAATCTGAATACTTGATTTCGCTGAAAGGCGGAATGCCGCCCTCGCCAGTCCATTCCTTCAGGAACGGATTTACACTGCAGGATGCTGCGCACATAACTGACAGGATAATGAAAAACCTTTTCATATTGAATAAAAATTATTTGGCGGCGGATACTCCGTCAAGATCAATCAAAGTGAACTGAGGCTCGCCCCTGTAATTCGTGAGAATGCCCGTGAACGATACTGAAGTGCCGTTGCCAATGGTCTCCGACATCTCCTTGTCCGCAAACTTGCAATAGCCGCTGGTCCTTATGGCAATGCTGGTCTTGCCCATCTTGAAGTACTGGCTGACTGTGTAGGCGGTAGGCTTTATCTCGAACTTGTGATCCTTCACCTTCTCGGGGCCGTTGCCAATGTCTGCAGTGTCGAAAACTCCTGAATAGAGATATTCGGTGAACTTGGACTTGGACATCGCCCAGGTGGTCACTCCCCAGGCATTCTTGTTCTCCTCATCGAGGAAAATCCTGTTGGAGGTGAGCTTGGTGTTGCCGTCCGGATTGACATAGACCAGGCAGAATATGGTATTGGTATAGCTCAACCCATTGATGGTCACATACTTGCCCATATGTTCATCAGTAGTGAGGTCAGCCTCGGAAATCACTTCCGGCTGGAGAGGCTCGTCCAGGGCACCCTTGAACACGTGATTCTCGATGATGAGCTTCACTTCCATGTAGGCGGTCTCGTAATCACCTGTAATGTCCTCATAGCCAAGCTGTTTCGAACCCTCATAATCTCCGATCACGAGGCCCTTGCACTTCACGTAGATCCACTGGCCGAGCTTGTAGTCATTGTACAGCCCCGTGAGGCCGAGTTTCAGCTCGATGCCGGCGGTCTCATCCTGGATGTAGAAACTCTTGTAGAAATTGCCCGAGGCGTCGGAAGTGGTGACCTGGCCCTTGATGACCAGATCATCGGTTATCTTGACCGGCCCGTCCTTGTACATTGCCTTGAGCTCCCTGATGGTTATGGGAGTCTGGGCGGCGAAATCCGCATCAGTGTAGATTCTCTCGTCTGCCGGCTCGTCATATTTCCCGGTGAATACCGGACCGAACTCGTCACATGCGCAGAATGCCGCTGCGGCAATGACGATTGCTATTGGCTTGAATATGTTCTTCATAATCTTCTTCACGTCTTAGAATCTGAAATAAAGGTTCAACATGTAGTTGGTTCCGACCATGTAGAAATACTTTGAATCGAACCTGTAATACCTGGTCAGATCCTCGGAGTCGATGAGACGGGTCTGCTCATATCCTCCGGTCCTGACGCTCTGGGTATTGAGAATGTTCTTCACCTCGAGGGAGAATCCGATATTGTATTTTCTCCTGATGTACCAGGACTTGCCGATATTGGCGTTGAGGATGAAGGCGTGCTTGAACTTCTCCTGAGATGCCATGTATTCCTCCTCTTCCGCTGACCACTGACCGTCAGGTCCGAGAACCGCAAGGTCGGTGCGGTAGAGAGGGTTCATGTCGAGATACATCTTGTCGAAATACTGGAGGTCGATTCCGGCGAAGAGATAGTTGTTCGAATAGTTGAGACCGAGGTTGGCCGCAATCTGCGGGGTGCTCGGCACATAGTGCTTCTGCTTCTTGTCGAATACCGGGTCTCCGAACTTGTCGAGAATGACATTGCCCTCGCTGTCCCTCTTGTAAGTCGAGTGGTAGGCCCAGTAAGGCACGATGTCATCCATCACGATCTGGTCGCTGTTGTCAATGGTCTGAATCACCCTCGGAGTGGAGGTATACACATAGTCGCCCCAGTTCAGGGCACCCTGGAGGGAAAGTCCTGTCAGAGGAAGAGGCACCTGGAAACCGAGCTCGATACCGCAATGACGCTCATCGATTCCACTCATCGCGAAGTTGGTGAACGAGTTCTGGGAATCGTCGTAGAAGCTCATCAGGTCGGTCTGGTCGGCGATGTAGGTATAGTATCCCGTAATTCTGAGACTGTAGTTGTTCTTGTTGAACGCATAGCTGAGGTCAGCCGACACTGTCTTCTGTGTCTGAAGATTGCTTGCCAATGTGTTGCGGGTTCTCGGAGAGATGAATGACTCCGTGAACAGAGGGGCCTCGGTGAAGTATCCGGCGTTTGCCCAGATTCTGTGAGGACCGCGGTTCCAGCTTACGCCGCCCTTGAAGCGGTATGTGAAGAAGCTGGATACATCCGACTTGCCGTAGGAAGTGTCCGGGAAGAGTCCCTTCTGGACATTTCCGAATCTCCAGAATGAATCATAACCGCCCTGGGCGGCAACCCAGGCCTTCCACTGGCCGGCCTCGAAGCCGAGATTCGCCCACAATGTGGCATTGCGGACATTGGCGTAGTAGTCGTAGCCGTATTTGTCTCCCTTTCCGACAAGCTGAGGATGGCCGTACTGGTAATAGTACTGGAGATCGTTCTGGATGGCGATGTCGCTGGATGCGAAATCGCGCTCCGCGAACTGGTCAATATTGACATAGTAGTCGCCTCCGAGAAGGTCCTTGATAATCTTGTAGTACTCTGTGCGGTTCCAGCGGAATGTCGCACCACCCTTGAGTGTGAAATACTTAGGGAACATATACTTGGCAGTGAGGCCGAAGTTCAGGTCATTCTGATCCTGCCTCCTCTCCTCCTGCACGTATTTGGAGCGGTTCCTCTCAGGGTCGAAACGGGCATCCACATTGTTCCTGTTGACATTGTACATCCTGTCCCAGTTGACGTGGCGGACGTCGTTGTAGTTGTAGGTCCAGGCCTCCTCGGCCCAGCCTGCCTGGAACGGAGAGTCACGCTTTGCGTAGTTCTCATCCTCATTGTAGAAATAGCTCGGCAGGTTCCTGTAATAGTCAGGGCGCGGGTCTGCGGCATCATACCAGTCGAGGGCTGAATAGCCGTTGCGCCCAGTCCTGTAGATGGCAGTCGCATCCAGGCTGAAGTTGAATGTCGGGGTCCAGGTGTACTTGAGCACGGCTACAGGCTCGTGGTTGTTGCGCACCCTGGAGTTGCGGATCTTGCCGTCCTGCCAGCCCCAGTTGGAGTTGTAGAAGTTGCTTCCCACGAGGTCATATACCTCCTGTGTGGAGGAGTTCTGAGCACCTCTCTGGACTGGGGAGCCGAATACGGAGAAACTGAGCCTGTGAAGATCGTCCCAGTTCTTCTCTGCGCCGAGCCAATAGGCGACGGACCTGTAATATACCCCCTGGACCCAGTCATTTCCGCCGACCCTGACAGAGACATTGGCTGCAAGCGACCAGCCGTTGTCCATCTCGCCGGTGGCATACGAACCCATGAGGCGGAGACGGTACATTGCGCTGTTGCTCAACACGCTGAAGCGCCAGCCCTTGCGCATTGAAGATGCGGTTCCGGTAATGTTGGTGATGCCGTTGTATCCTCCTACGCCATAATCGGATGCGCCGACTCCGCTGGTCGTCTCCTTGTCGCGGGTGGCCTCGTTGAGACCTGACCAGAGAGACCATGGGGTGTATCCGGTCACGGCGTCATTGAGCCTGATGCCGGCCAGGTAAACATCCTGCGAATTGCTGTCGAAGCCTCTCTGACGGAATCTGACAGAACTGAACTTATAGCCGGCGGTATTGTCGAAAACATCTGAGGATGAGGACAATACTGTCGGAATGTTCTGATATCCGGAGTCGTCCATGTCGAGGTCTGCGAAACTGGACTCGTCCACCTCGGCAAGAACCTGCTCCGGCTGCATCGTTACGAACATAAGGTTGCGCATGAACCCGTCCACAGCCACATTGACACGGGATGCGACGAATCCGTCGGCCTCCACGAGAATAGTGTAGCTGCCATTTTCAAGGTCATTGAAGACGAAGTCTCCGTTCTGGTCAGAATTAAGTCGGACTGCCGTGCCTTCCGCATCGGTAAGTGTGAGCCTGGCCTCGGCTATCGGAACACGTCCGGACCTGCTGACAATCTTGCCTTTGATGCCGCCTGTCGTGGACTGGGCCATGGCCGCTACGCAGACAAGCATCGCGAGCATCAATGAAAGTATCTTCTTCATTATAGTGAAATATTATCGGTTAATCTTGATTATCCGCCTACGGCAATGCCGCCATCAGGCCTATTTCCCCACGACAATGTAGGTCGGGAAATGGTCGCTGTAGCCGTTGATGAACTTGCCGCTCGAGAAGGTCCTGAAAGGATATCCCTTGTACTGTCCGTTCTGAGTCACCATGAACGGCCTCTTGAACACAACTCCGTAATGGCCCTTCTTGTCGGTCTTCTGGATGCCCAGGCTGCCCTTTTCAGGCTTTGCCAGGGCCTCATTGACCATGATGATGTCGTAGATGCTCCACACTCCCCTGTATCCTATGGAGCCGTAGCCGTCGTCCAGCATTTGCCAGAACGGGTTGAAGAAGCCGTTCTTTCCCACTTCGGCAATGTCCTTGCGTCCGCCCAGCCACTTGGCCATGCTCTCGTTGAACGGGTCATCGTTCATATCGCCCATCACCACGACCTTGATTCCGGGATATCTTGCCATCATCTTCTCTGCATCCTTGCGTATGATCTCGGCGCCGAGGCTCCTGAGGTCGCCTCCCTTGCCTCCGATTCGGGACGGAAGGTGGGTCACATAGATGGCAAAATCCTCTCCGTCAATGCTTCCGTGTACCATGAGGATATCCCTGGTGCGGAATTCCTCCTGCTCCTCAGGGCTGAGGGTAATCGGGACTGCGGTGCCCTTGAAGGAGAAAGGAATGGACCTGCTGTCAATGAAGGTGAACTGGTCCGGCCTGTAGAGCAGCCCTACGTCCACGCCGCGGCGGTCCGGTCCGTCGTGGTGAACAATCTCGAAATGGGCGTCCTGAAGCTCAGGCTGGGAAACTAGATCTTCGAGAACGAGACGGTTCTCAATCTCGGAAACGCCGAGGATGGTGTGGAAGGCCCCATTGGCCTTCGCCATTTCTGCGATGACGGTGGCCATGTTGTGGAGCTTCTTCTGATACTTGACGTCAGTCCACTCGTTGGCCCCGTCCGGAAGGAACTCATAGTCGTTCTTTCCCTCCTCGTGATAGGTGTCGAAGAGGTTCTCCAGATTGTAGAACCCGATGACGTAATTCTGCCTGGTCTTGAGCGTGTTGCCGCAAGACAATGTGGAAGGCAATGCGAGAAGCAGCGAAACTGCGGCAATCAGCGCAATGATTGTGATATGTGATTTCTTCATGATTCAATATGTTGATTTTCAGAATTTCATCGCTGGCGATATGGTCTTTTCAGCATATTCCGCCTCCTCCTCCGTGAGGTTGAAGAAGAAGTTGAAACCTGTCCTTTCCTCGAGCTGGGCGATGGTCAGAACGTCCGATTCAAGTATCTGGCGGCTCTCCGGATAGTCCAGGTGGTCGTACCAGAAGGCGATGCCGGAATACTGGTTCTTGTCTGAAGCCTTGTATCTCAATATGGCCTTGTAATATGCTGAAGGCACGTTGACCTTGTTCTTTGCCCTGTCGGTCCTCCATTCTTCCGAAGGCATGGCCCCTGTCACCACATAGAGGGTGTCGCAGGTCATTGCCCAGGCCCTTGTCTGGCTCTCCAGCAACGCCCATACTCCCTGGTTGAGGCCGGAACGCTGCATTGTCATGTTGGTCGGATAGAAGGTCTGCCAGTTGGCCGCATCGTTTATGAGCCTGTCAGCGGACGGGAGCATGTGGCCGCGGTCGAAACCGGACTGACCCCATCCTGCCTGTGTATATGGCTGATATTCAGCTGGTATCTTCGGGTCTGTCTGTTCCCATTTGTTCGTCCTGCTGCCGCTTCCCGCCAATGTCTTCGTGAGCGGATAGGCCACCCATCTCGGGAACAGCCTGGCGGCATCGTACAATATGGAGTAGTTGCGGAATTCTTTTCCGTCATTCAGCCTGAGGTCGTGATAAACCCATGCGGTCCCCTCGATGTCCTTCATCTGGGGGAGCTCCGTCCAGCCTCTGGTCACGTCTGAAACCAGTCCCGGATACTCCTCCCATGACGGTATCTGATAGCCTTCCCCGCCGGTGTACATCGAGGAGCGCCCACGCTGCAGTAGCCTCGCTCTCAATGACTTGTCCTCGAAATTCACTATTACGTACGCAGACCTGGATTCTTCCTGAAGGTTCGCCCCGTACTGAAGGATGACACTGTTGGTGCTTCCCGTTCCGCTTGTCCGGCTGACCGAAAGCCACTCCTCATCTCCTCCGTCATACTCGAATGATATGGTCCAGTACCCGGAACTCTGGATGGAAAGGAACATGTCCCCTGCAGAATAGCCCACACTGCTCTTCCTGAGGGAGAACTGTTCTTCCAGGTCGGCTTTCTCAGAACACCCGAGGAGCAATGCAGCCACTGCCGCAAAGACTGTATGTCTGATGATTGATTTCATCTATTAGAATGTTATCTGCGAGCCGAGGGTGAATGTTGAAGCATTCTTGCTCCAGTCAATCCTGTCGCCTGCAGTGGAATTGCTGACTTTCAGATCGTCGAAACGGTAGGTGGATGCCTTTGTAGGGCACATCCTGAGCCAGATGCTGTCAATGGAGCCGGCCTCAAATGAGAATGAGCCGGAGCAGAGGGACCAGGTACCGTTGCCTGGAGCGGTGACAGCGTAGGAGAGCGGAACCCAGGACTTTCCGTCCTTGCTCACCCATACGGGGAATTCTTCTGGCTTTATGTTGTTGTCGGTTGCCTGATATTCGGCTCTCTGGAGGCCGAACGAAATTTTCATCCCGGAAAGTTTCTGGTGAACGGAGATATCTCCGACAACGAGCTCACCGGCTGTTCCGAACCAGAGGAAGTTGTTTCCGGAGGCTCCTGAGTAGCCTGTACTGCTGTTGGTGCTGCTGTTACGTGCCGATACCTTGGCGCCGTCCGGCATATAATACTTCACGGTTGCGGCCCCAGGGCCCTCCTCTACATTGGTCCAGCAGTCGGAGGTGTTGAGAATCGGATTCTCAAGATTCTTGAGGCTCTCTCCGAAATTGCTGTAATACACGACTTCCGGAGCGGCATCCGGGTTCTCGGCCTGCCTGAAGATGACATCGGCATAGACGGCCTTCGTCTTGAACCTTACCGTTGCGGTGCGGGAGTTTCCGATCTGGTTGGTCAGCGCGGTAACGTTGACGACAACGGAAGTGGTGGTGCCTGCCTCGATTTCTACAGGGTCATAGTCGAACGCAAGCCAGTCAACGTCATTCTCGATTTCGAAATCGCGGTTTGAAGTGACCGTGATGGGAGTGGTCTTGCCCTCATATCCGAGGATGACCTCTCCGTTGTTGACTGAAATTTCAGGAAATGCGGGCTTCGTGTCTTCATTGTCGCAGGCCGCCAGGCTGACTGCCATTCCGGCCAAAGCCGCACAGAATAATTTCCAATCCATAATATACAGTTGGTTGATTGTTACT
>JALFFZ010000019.1 GCA_022777585.1 Bacteroidales bacterium
TTCCCCCGTCATCTGCCAGATCGGCTTTGCCAGAAGCTGGCTGAGTGTTGGTTTTGTTTCCATATAAATTCGATTAAGGTTATTAACTGAAAAACCGCCTCCAAATGGAAGCGGTTGCAATTATATATAATAAAAATCGGAAAAATGCCCGTTGTTTCGAACAACTATGAAACGGTTTCTTTGTCCTCCTGCTTGCCGGACAATATTTCAGACATCTTGGCTGTCACCATATCGTTTATCTTTGTATTATTCAGAATATAGCCTCTGGATATTGAACTCTTAGACTTGACTATTGACATTTTATCGTATTGATCATTAAGATCTTTCAAGCATTTGGCGTATTTGTCATAAGATGTGCTGTCTTTAACAATGTGCAATGATTTCAAACTCTCGAAAAGGTATGTAACGTACATTGCATCGTTGCTGTCTGAGCCTATTATCTCATCGAATACTGACGGTCTTCTATGCCATTCGACGAGAAGACCTTCCATTCTTTGGACGTTCTCTTGTCTTGTGTCAACAAGAATGGATCTTACTTTAGCGGTCAACTCTTCTTTTGCATCTTTCTTGACAACGGTCTTTAAAAGTGGAGCTACTTTTCTTTTAAGTTCCTTGAACCCTTTTTTGTCAAAATATGGATCAAGCATATAGTCCTTTATCAGTTGATTGTTTCCAAGGACAATCTTTGCAAAAGCAATATCTCTTGTCAGTTTTTTCGCTCTATTTGTCAAAGTTTTCGCTTGAGGCTGTCCGGAATCTTTGGCTGCGTCTGTTTTGTCGCGATTACACTTTTGGAATATGTTCAATAGGCCAGATGTGGAGCCTGTCTTGGATACTTGGTCTTCCAAGAGAAGGAAACTGAATTTCTTTCTTCTCAGCTTATTGATTATCTGTTCATCTGTCATGCCCTCTTTCATAAGCTGAAAAGAAGCATAATGTATTTCATTAATGAATCTTCTGAGTCTGCTTCCAAAGAGAGTACCGGTTTTCATCATTTCGGCTACAATGATTGCTAGAAAAGAGCCTAAAAAACATGGTACGATGAGTAGCAAAAATAATCTGACAAGGTCTGCAAAATTCAATAAGGCCGTATTAACTGTCAATGTCATCATAATTCAATAAGTTTATCATTTATTCAAGACGCCACAGAGCTATGCGTGCCCTTGTTCATCTTATCCATTGTTTCTTGTATATGAAATATCCAAATGAGTGTTTCTCAGACTGATTGCCAAACGACTGGGGAAGATACTACTTTTCAACAATCCGCCAGCCGCCTCCTTTAGTCTTTGGCCCGATACGTTCAATCAGCCCAAGTTCTTTTAACTCTTTGATATGTTTCTCTACATATCTTTCAGACAGATTTAGTTCCTGAGCAATGCTTAAAGTTGTAATAACCGGATTATCCGCAATAGTTTGATAAATCCGTTTTGCCGATTTGCTCGTAATACCCGAACTAATACCCGAACTCAGCCGATTTTCACACCCTTCGTGTACGGGAATTGTCACCAGAAATGCGAGTCTATCCTCATCAGTCTTGAAAACAGCTCTCTGCGGTCTATTTTATTACTTCCCAGTGGCCGCCTTTATCCGGCCCGACGCGGCGAATCAATCCTATAGACCGCATCTGTTTTATTTGATATTTTATTCCGTCAATAGAAATACCACATATATCTGCCAGCTCTTTATTAGTCAAATCCGGAGACTTCTCAAGGGCAGCAAGGATAACTTCCCTAGTTTTCTGGGTAGTTTTCTGGGTAGTATCATCTTTTCTCAAATCACCTTCAAGTCCGTGTAAACTCAGCACCATCTCCACCCGGTCAGGGTCATAAATCTCACGAATCTGCGGCTTCGGCCAGTTGTTCTCTTTCCATCCCTTGGTGATTGTATCAGCCCCACTGAGGGTTTATTCCATCTTGTCCTTCAAAAGCCTGACTTCCTTGTCGAAATCGGAATCAATCTTCTGAGTCTTATTGAATATGTCATATTCATCTTCAGCCTTTGATTTTGCCTGCAACGCAGACACTTTTCCCTTGTCGGGAAGAATCTGATATCTGCGAAAGGTCAGGAACTCATTTACACTTGACGCGAATTGCTCCATGTTGAAAGTATTCTCCCTTTCAATCAGATCTTCTATATAGTCAAAATACCCGGACACGGTTCTCTCCAATTGCCTGATTTCTTTCTCCTGCAGGTAATTCTTTGCAATGCTGACATCTGATTTCAGAATTCGGCCATCAGGAGCATTCTTCCATGTCGTAAGACCCATGTTTGGTTTTGAATGGTCTGCATTTGCATAAACTATTTCAGCCGCAGTATGACCAGTAATCGCATAATGGAAGCGATTCTGTATCATTGAATAAAAATCCTTTGTAACCTGCGAGTTCCTGTCATAGTCTATACTGCACTCTGCGTATATGTCGGTAATCTGTTGCCATATTCGCCTCTCGCTTGCCCGGATTGAACGAACCCTTTCAAGCAACTCTTTGAAATAATCCTTTCCGAACACTGCCGTACCCTGCTTAAGACGATCATCATCCATCACAAAGCCCTTGCGTATGTATTCATTGAGAATCTTTGTGGCCCATTGACGGAAGCGGGTGGCTTTTATGGAATTCACCCGATAGCCAACAGCAATGATAGCATCAAGGTGATAGAAGTCAACGCCATGAGTTTGAGTTTTATCTTCAATCGCTCCGTGTTGAGTGGTTATTTCCATTTTGGAAACAACCACTTCACGGATAAGTTCCCCTTCGTCAAAAATATTCTTCAGATGCTTGCTGATGGCTGGCACCCCGACGCCGAACAATTGCGCCATCGCCTTTTGAGTGCACCACAAGGTCTCGTTCTCAACGACCACCTGAACCTCTCCCTGTTCCTCCGGGAGGTTATATAATATGTATTGTATTCCGTCCTTCATATTCTGATCTCGTTTTCTTCAAAGTTACAACCTAAACTCCAAAGTTGTTCCCGCTCAGTCCAGGAAATTCATCTTGGACATCTCGCTGGCCTTGATGCTGTCGACGATGTCGATGTAGGGCTTCATCGCCTTGTAGTCGGAGTGCCCGGTCCATTTCATCACGATGTTGGGCGGGATGCCTCGGGAAAGAGCCTGAACGATGAATGTCTTGCGGCCGGTGTGGGAACCGACCAGCGCCCATTTCGGATGAACCTCATCAAGACGGACACTGCCCTTGTAGGTGGTGATTCGTATCGGCTCGTCCATTCCGGCCATCCTGCAGAGTTGCTTAAGCTCGCGGTTCATCGCCTGGTTGGTGTACTGGGGAAGGACACGGTTGTTCTTCATCGGGATAGCCCTATATTTCTCCAGGAGGCTGCGGGTGACGTCATTGATTTCAATCTGCACGCTGTCGGCGGTCTTGATGGTGGTGACTTCCAGATGGTCGGCTTTGACATCGGACCAGCACAGGGCCTGGGCATCCGAGAACCTGAGGCCGGAAAAGCAGCAGAAGATGAAGATGTCCCGGATGGGTTCCCACTTCCTGACCGACGACAGGTCAAGGGCGATAAGCCGTTTCAGTTCTTCCGTTGTCAGGTATATGACCTTGGTCTGCGTTGTCTTGAGAGTCGGGTGGAAGCTGCGGAAGGCCATCTGGGTGTTGTATCCCTTCTCGGTTGCCCAGTTCAGGAACCATCGCAGGTAGCCCAGCTTCTTGAATATGGTCGAATTCCTCAGACCGGTCACATCCTCCTTGTCATATTCATCCCTGTCTCCCTTCTTCTTCCTCGGGGTGCTCAGAGCCTTCTCTTCACGCAGGTATGTCACGAATGCAGTCAGGGTCTTCTCGTTCAGATCCGAAAACTTGAGGTTCTTGCGGAATTCCCGCAGATCCACTTTGAGGGAGCGCATCTTGCCGTAGGTGCCTTCCGACCAGGCGTTCATAGTCCCGCAGTCATCCATGAATTCATCAAAGACGGCCAGAACGTTCTTGGGGCGGGTGTCCGGTGCGGTTGTGGGCCTGGGCTTGGGCGTGATGAAGCGGCTGATCTTTTCCTCGAACTTATCCTGCAGCATCTGCTCGTCGGGGTTGATGTCGTTCGCCTCGAAGTATTTGATGGTGTCCTTCATCTGGTCGCGCAGCATCCTCAGCCTGCTGTTCATCGAGGCTGCGGTTTCGCCGCGCAATCCGACATAGCCGTCCTTGACAAGTTCGGCCTTCTCATCCCAGGCATTGCGGTCAAGAAGCACGCATCCGGTCACGACATCGTGCCGGAAACCGTTGAACGAAATCCGGAGTCTGATCTGGTATTTTCCACCCTTCAAACCATAGGTTCGAATCTTGAAAGAAATGGTGTGTTTTATCTCCATAAAAAATGGGGTACGGTAAAATCGTACCCCAAAAATACCCCATTTTTATGTAATTTCAAATACTTTTGTATGGAAATGTATACTGAGTAACAATGCATTACAAATATGTCTGGAGGGGTTTGGAGGAAATGTTCGAGTTCGCCCATCTCCACAATATTAATTGATTACAATTAATTAAGCCAATTAAACGGCTCACCTGCAAACTTCCGTGTGAGTCCTATCCGAAGATTGTGCATAGCCTGAACATGAAGAAGGGCAGGTCAGACACTCCTCTAAGCTGAGCCCGGAAGCCTTTTATTTTTGAGTTGAAGGATTCCGCTCCCGCATTGGTGGAGTGGTCGATGAAGTAGTTCAGGATTTCATCCTCCCGTGATCTCACCGCATCCCTTGCCGCCTTCTTTTCACGGAGGGAGCATTTGCTCACATCCTTATACCATTCCCTGAACTTGACTTTTGCCGTTTCCCTATCCAAAGTGGGACTCCGGAAGATGGCCCTGAGCCGGTTCGTGATGTCGTAAGCCTCTTTGAGTTTAGGATAGAGTTGAAACAGGGTGTTCATTCGTGCGTTCTGCCGTTCGCTCCATTTGTCTGGTGTTTGGGTGAGGGCATATCTGCTTCTTTTGAGAAGTTCGTTGCGCGTGTCGCCATTGCTCAGCGCGGGCGGTCTGAACCTCTCGTTCTTCCGCAATGGCTTGCGGCCACGAGTCTTGCCCTTGTAGTTCTTCGGGTGCTTCTTGCGGTAACATCTGCGTCGTGCGGCATATCGCTTGAGACGTCTGCGGTGTTCGGGTTCAAGCCGGCGTTGTTCCGCCTGCGCCTCGCGTCTGTAACGGAGACGTATCTCTTCCACGCCGTCAATGCAGCGCTTCATGATGTGGAAGCAGTCCAATGTCAGAATCGCATTGGGGAAGGCCGTATGCACAATGACCGCCATAGTGTCGGAAAGATCGGCTGTCACCTCCTTAACCCTCAATCGCTCTTTCTCGGGTATTTGGAGCAGGATTGTCAGCACATCCTCCGCCTTTGTGCCTCGCACGGCTGCTATCAGCGAGCCCTGACGGCAATGGCCGTCCTTGCTCGTCAGGAACGTGAACAGGTCGTCCTAGAGTGAGGTCTCGTCGATGCCGATGCACGGAATTTTCCGACCATCAGCAACGATGTGCGTCCCTTTGTCCAGACGAATCCAGAACTTAGGAATATACACGGCGCTGAAATGCAGCACGGTGGTCGAGTCAGTAAGCTCTATCCTATTGACGTCCAGCGTCTCCGTGGTATAGAAATCCACCGCCGGATATTCAACGACATTAGTTTCACGCTTACATCCTGCTGCAATACTCACCAGCAAAAGCGACAGCCCGATTATTCTTTTCATCTCGAAACTTTAATTTGCGGGTTCAATTTAAGGATTACATTTCAGATTGGCAATATCCGATAACGGGATATTCACTACCTTTACGGAAAATTTCGGAATCAGCATACCCACGCTATTTCAAGAGTCACATTCCTCAAAGCGGCACTGCCGCCCAGTGTGCGAGATTCCGGTTTCGATGCACATAGCATAAAAAATAAAGAAGTATGAAAGAAGTGAATCCCAAAGAGACTACCAGAGCCTACGCATTTGAGTTCTGGATGAGGGCTCCGATGCCGATGGTGACGTTTTTCAAGACAATCGATGTCTCACGACTGACAAGAATCAGCAGAAGGACAGGACTGAAATTCAATATGTTGATGTGCTACTGCATCGGCAGGGCGGCAAGCGGAGTGAAGGAATTTTACATGCTGCCGGTCGGAGAAAAGCTGATTGAATATGACAGTCTGGCGGTGAACACCATTGTCGCGAACAAAAACGGAGAGGTCAGCTCGTGCGATGTGCCTTTCAGTGACGACATGCGCACCTTCAACGACAATTATCTGAAACTCACCAGGCAAGTGGCCGAAAGCTGCGAAAATCACGACCTGACGGACAGTATGGTCATCGGAACGTCAGCGTTGGCGAAGTATGAGATCGATGGAGCCGTCGGAATGTACAGCGGCATATTCAACAACCCGTTCCTCATCTGGGGAAAGTACAGAAGCCACTGGTTCAGAAAGACTCTGACCGTCTCGTTCCAGTTCCACCACACCCAAATGGACGGAGCGCACGCGGCCATATTCTTAAATAGGTTGCAGGAGGTCATTTATCGCCTGAAAATAAAATGAATCTATATAGAGGCAGACTAGCCTTTGCCTTATAGTACTGATATTCAAACAATTACAAACCATTGACATTCCTGTGCTATAATTTGTATGTAAAGGACTTAATCTCCATTGTGGTCATACACTACTAAGACAAAAGGTGGCGGAGGAGCTCGGGGGGTATGCATTGGGTGAAAAAAGCCACTTTTTTCACCCAATGATAATCCGTAATGACTTTTCGGGTGTCAAACGCGCCTTTTTTCACCCGGAATAATAACCCTTCGCGCCTAAACCAACTTTGCCACACGCGAAGGTTGGTGAACGTGAATCAAAAATATTAGGCCATTTTATACACGTGTATAAGCCTTTCGCCGTACGTTTTTGTCCCACGAGATCCAGCTCTTCCTGGTGCGATAAACCAAGCGCACCTGAGGGTTATGGGCATATTGTGGAATAGTCAGTGGAACCTCAGAACCGCACTATATTAGGTCTGGCTATTATATGTCATTAATAAACACAGTTATCTGCTGCTCGCAACCGTCCAGACATTGGTACGATATGAAGAACGATAGTCAACAGGTATATAATTTCTATTATATGTTCCTATGAGAGATGAAGTGTATTGTCAGTTAAATGAACTAATAATGCACCTTCACAGGCATCTATTTGTGTAAACCACGCTTTTAGGGGGATAATGATCTCTTCACGAGCGTCTTTCAGTCATATTCCCGCTTTTAGAGAATGTGGGGTAAATTTTAAGGCAATTATAAGAGACTCGCCGCCAACTAGGCAATATGTTAAAAATTAATAAATTACAACATTTTGTCATCAACTCGTATATAATTGCCTGGTTTTTTCATTATATTTGAAGAACGATGATTACTGGTAATGAGTACTTTTCATAACATAGATGAACTGACACGTTGTCTTGACAGGGAGAAAAAACTGCTGAATGAATTATTCGCCAAGCGTAACGCACTTTCTTTCAGATATGATTACGCCTTGGAGTTAACCGACTACAAGGAAGAGCGTATTAAATATCTGATCGAGAATGAGGTTATCCGTGAAAGCGGAGACTTTCTGGAGATGGAGGACATCTATGTACAATTCTTCGAAGAGGTTCTTCAAATCAATGAAGAGATTAATGTCTCAAGCGTTCAGGACTACATCACCCACCTCAAGGAAAACATCGGATATTGGATGAGTTCTGGAAGCGAAAAGGATAAGTATAAATATTCCAATGAGGTCAGAAGAGCGTTGAAAAGAATCGCTCTGGCGACAGAGAAGAACGTCATCGATGTAAAAAGGAATATTGACAGAACGTACAAGAATGAACCTGACTACAAAATCAAAAAGAAGAAGCTTGAGAATCTGGATGACAAACGTAAAGGAATATCCTCGCTGATTGACAGTGCCGAGCGGGTCATAGATGAGGAAAACGCTTTCTTTACAGTCGCTCTGGACAACCAGATGAGAAGCGTTGTCAATGATGCGCGTCTCCAGATGAAAGACTCTTACCATAATCTGATTGAGATTGAGAGGCAGATCATCACTTACCTGAATTTGATCGAATACCAGAATAAGCTTCTGGAGAAAGCCCGTCGCCTCAGGTACCTTAAGGACCAACTCATTCTTGAGGACGTGACAAACATCCGGCAGATAGCATCCGAAATGAATCCTGTGATATTCGAGCCAGAAATAAGGACCTTGAACCGCAGGCTCTCTCTGGAGAGGATGCAAAATGACGACGATGTTCAAGAAGTCATACTGAAGGTTGTAAAAGAGATTGGGAACAGGCATTCCACTCGTGGGAGAATGGCTGGCGACATCCCTGAATCATACTTGATGGACGAGCCAAGAATCAATGATTCCTTTAATCTTAAAGGAATATTCAATGCCTTCGCCGCTAC
>JALFFZ010000122.1 GCA_022777585.1 Bacteroidales bacterium
CGGCATCTATATGTGCTACGGCCGCTATACCGGCGGCAACACGGTCTATAACCATCTCCCGAACGGCGCCCGCATAATCCTCCTGAAGGAAGACCGGCCCGGTTTCGAGACCTGGATCACCCTCAAGGGCGGTCAGCGCATTAACAGGATGACATTGCAGTAGGTCCCCGCTCAGGCCTGGGCCGACGACCCCGCAAGCCGGGCGATGGCATCATTGACAAGGTCGAATCCGAAGCGGGACATCAGCTTGTCCATCCTTTCGGCGACTTTGTCATTGCAGAGATTCCCGATGGAGCCTTCGTGAGTGTGATGCAGCTGTCCGTGGTATTCGAACTCTCCGGCCTGGACCGACTTTCCGACCTGGCGGTAGGCATCCCTGAACGGCATTCTCTCATTGACAAGACGGTTCACTTCCTCCACGGTGAAGGCCAGGCGGTAACGTCTGTCCTCCATTATATGCGTCTCGACTTCCATATTCTCCACAGCGTAGCAGGCTATGTCGAGGCAGTCGTCCATTTCTCCGAACATTGGCAGGAACTCCTCCTTAAGCAGCTGACAGTCACGGAAATAACCGGAAGGAAGATTCGTCATCATAAGACGCAGGCTGTTCTGCACTCCGCAAATGCGGTTGCAATGCGAACGGATCAGCTCGAACACGTCCGGATTCTTCTTGTGCGGCATTATGCTGGACCCTGTGGTCATCTTGTCCGGGAGATGGATGAATGCGAAATTCTGGCTGGAATAGAGACAGCAGTCCGTCGCAAGGCGGCCCAGAGTCTCTGCGACGGAAGCATAGGCCGAAGCAATGATGCGCTCGGTCTTTCCCCGGCTCATCTGTGCATATACTGAATTGTAATCCAGGTCTGCGAATCCCAGAAGCCGGGTGGTCATCGAGCGGTCAAGGGGAGCGGAGGAGCCGTAGCCGGCGGCAGAACCGAGAGGATTCCGGTTGGTAACTTCCCAGGCAGCCAGAAGCTGGGCCATATCCGCCGTGAGGCTCTCTGCATAGGCCCCGAACCAGAGCCCGAATGAGGATGGCATTGCGACCTGGAGATGTGTATAGCCCGGCATCAGCACATCCTTGTACTGCTCACTCTTTGCCTGGAGAAGCCGGAACAGTTTCTGAACCTTCTCTGCGGTCTTCTGTATTCCAGCCCTTGAGAACAGCTTCAGATCCACGAGAACCTGGTCGTTGCGGGAGCGGCCGGTATGGATTTTCTTCCCGGCTTCGCCAATGCGCCGGGTAAGCTCGGCCTCGACCTGGGAATGCACGTCTTCCACATCGCCGTCAATGTGGAAATTCCCTTCCGATGCGTCTTTGTAAAGTTTCCTGAGCTCCGGCAGGATGGCTGCAAGGTCTTCCGGCGACAGCAGGCCTACCTTTTCCAGCATTGTGGTATGGGCAATGGAGCCCAATATGTCGTAAGGTGCCAGAAGCAGGTCAAGCTCCCTGTCCTTTCCCACGGTGAAACTGTCGATCAGGGCATCATTGTCAAAGCCCTTGTCCCATATTTTTCCCATTATAATTCAAGTCCTTCAAGCAGTTCAACATAAACATCCACAGCCCCGGCGATTTCCGACTTCAGGATGTATTCGTCGGCGGTGTGCGAGCGGGCCGAGTCGCCGGGCCCGATCTTTACCGACGGAAAGTCCAGCAGAGTCTGGTTGCTCGTGGTCGGTGAGCCGAAAAGTTCAATTCCGATGTTCCCTGCCCTCTTGACCACAGGATGATCCGCATCTATGTGGGAACTACCGTGACGCAGGGAGCGGGGAACGACTTCGCAGGAAACGGAGCCTCTTATGATGTCCATCAGCTCGGCATTGGAATAGAGGCCGTTGGGCCTGATGTCCACGACGAATCTGCAATTGTCCGGAACTACATTGTGCTGGGTGCCGGCTGAAATCATCGTGACGGACATCTTCACGGCACCGAGATAGTCCGAGACTCTTTCGAAACGGTGCGTTCTGAACCAGTCAATGTCCCTGATGGCATTGTAGATGGCATTTTCGCCTTCATCCCTTGCAGCATGGCCGCTCTTTCCGCGGGCGGTGCAGTCCAGGACAATGAGCCCCTTTTCCGCAACGGCCATCTTCATCCCGGTCGGCTCTCCCACTATCGCCAGGTCGATTTTTCCCAGTTCGGGCAGAATGCTGTCCAGCCCTCCTTCTCCGCATACCTCCTCCTCTGCCGTGGCCGACCATATCATCCTGAAACTGCGCCTGAGCGGCAGCAGGCGGACGTATGCCTCCAGCAATGCCACCAGCGAGGCTCCGTCATCATTGGTTCCAAGCCCGTAGATGACGTCCCCGTCTTCAACGGGGGTGAAAGGGTCCCTGCTGTATCCCTCCGCCGGCTTTACCGTGTCAATGTGGGCGTTCAGCAGAATCACCGGCCTTCCGTCGCCCCGGCCTTCCTCCTCTATCCAGAGATTGTTACCCTTCCGCACCGGCTCCAGGCCGAAGCCGGCAAGCCTTTGCTGCAGATAGTCCGCAGCGTCTTTTTCCTTCCTGCTGGGCGAGGGTATGGCAACGAGCCCCTTCAGGAGTTCTGTCAGTTCTGCATTTTTCATGATTTCAATGTTATCAGGGTGCCCCCTTCAGGAGCTGAAGCGGAGGTAATCCGGACATTGTGGACACCTGCATTCAGGGCAGAGAATGCATTGTCCAGCTTGGGGAGCATGCCGCCGCTTACGATTCCCTCCTCCTTCAGCGAGGAATAGCGAATCGGATTTATGCTGCCAATCATCTTGCCGTCCCCGTCCAGGACTCCCTCCTTTTCGAAGCAATAGGTGAGGGTGACTTCAAAATCGGGCGACATTGCCCTGGCGATTTCGGATGCCACCGTATCGGCATTGGTGTTCAGGAGCTGGCCATGCCCGTCGTGGGTTATAGGGGAGATTACCGGGACGAATCCGTCCGATACCAGGCGGGTCAGAATCTCATTGCCGACCATTACCGGGTCCCCGACGAAGCCGAAATCCACGCCTTCCTCCGTCACAGGCCTGCGTACAGCCTTTACAATGCCGAAATCCGCCCCGCAGACTCCGAACGCATTCACGCCCTCTGCCTGGAGCCTGGCCACAATGTCCTTGTTCACCAGGCCGGCGTAAACGGCAGTGACAACTTTGAGCGTTTCTCCGTCAGTAATCCTGCGGCCACCCGACATGACTGTCCTTATCCCGAGTTTCCCGCAGACATTGCTTGCGGTCCTGCCTCCGCCGTGAACCAGGATTTTCAATCCCTCCATCGCGGAGAATGCTTTCAGAAAGAGCGCAAGGGCAGCCTCATCCTCTACCACAGCCCCGCCTATTTTAACAACATTGATTTTCATTTGCAGGAGTTGTCTCTATTCGTTTTTCAATGCTTCCAGCATCCTCTTCATCACAGTCTGGATGCTGACGACCCTGTTGGCGGCCTCGGGTATGACAATGCTCTGAGGGCTGTCGATAACCTCATCCGACACTATCATATTCCTTCTCACCGGCAGGCAATGCATGAAGTTCGCATTGTCGGTTACGGCCATCTTTGCCGCGTCAACAGTCCAGGACATGTCCGTGGAAAGAATCTTGCCGTAGTCGGCCGGGTTCGTTACTCCCGGGCAGCTCCAGTTTTTGGCATAGATGAAATCAGCCCCCTCGAAGGCCTTCATCTGGTCGTACTCGACCTTGGCATTGCCGGCAAAGAGCGGGTCCAGCTCGTAGCCTTCAGGATGGGTGATGACGAAGTCCACATCCGCCGCGTTCATCCATTCCGCGAATGAGTTCGGCACGGCCTGAGGCAGGGCTCTCGGATGCGGCGCCCATGTCAGGACCACCTTCGGGCGGGCCTTCTTCCTGTATTCGTCAATGGTGATGAGGTCCGCAAATGCCTGGCAAGGATGCACTGTGGCGGATTCAAGGCTGATGACAGGCTTGCCGCTATACTGAAGGAACTGGCTCAGAATGGTCTCGCTGTAGTCGAAATCCCTGTCCTTCAGGCCTGCGAACGAGCGTACGCCAATGATGTCGCAGTAGCTGGCCATTACCGGGATCGCCTCCCTGAGATGTTCGGACTTGTCTCCGTCCATCACTACGCCCAGCTCTGTCTCGAGCTTCCAGCTGTCCTGCCCGATATTGAGGACAATGGGATTCATGCCGAGGTTGTAAGCAGCCTTCTGGCTGCTGAGCCTGGTTCTCAGGGAACTGTTGAAGAAAATGAACAATACAGTCTTATCCTGACCTAAATGCTTGTATGCGAATGGATTGGCCTTGACTTCGCGGGCTTCTTCGAGGGCCTTCGCAAGGTCGCCTACGTCTTGTACGTGGAAAAATGATTTCATGATCTTGATGTTTTGGGAGTTTGTAAGTCTCTTGCAATGAGATGTTGTCATATCAGTTCCTTCAGAGCCTCGACGAATCTTTCCGCCTCGGCGATGCTGAGGCATAGAGGCGCCAGAAGCCTGAGGGTGCTGCTGCCCGAAACTCCGGTGAAAATATGTTTCTCGTAGAGAAGCCTGCTGCGGATTTCCTTCACAGGCTCCCTGAATTCAATGCCGAGCATGAGTCCCTGCCCGCGGACCTCCTTGATGATGTCGGAGGCGGGGATTGCGGACTTGAGATAGTTGCCTGTTGCGAGGGCATTGTTCACGAGGTCCTCCTTCTCCATTATCTTCAGCACGGAAATGGCCGCAGCCATTGCCAGATAGTTGCCTCCAAAAGTGGTTCCCAGCATTCCCTTCACAGCCTTGAACTCCGGGGAAATCAGGATGCCGCCGCAGGGGAAGCCGTTTGCGATGCCCTTGCCCATGGTGATGATGTCGGGCCTGATTCCGTACCATTGGTGGGCGAAGAATTTTCCGGTCCTTCCGTAACCGCTCTGCACCTCGTCGAGAATCAGCATCGTGCCGTATTTCCTGCAGATATCACTGAGCTGGAGCATGAAGCTCTTGTCAGGGATATTGATGCCTCCGCAGCCCTGTATTCCCTCGATGATCACGGCTGCAACATCTCCTGCGCTGACTTCCTTTTCCACCGATTCAATGTCATTCAGGTCGCAGAAACTGACCTTGTGGACAGAGTTGAACGGCGAAATGATGTTCGGGTTGTCCGTGACTGCTACGGCCCCGGAAGTCCTGCCGTGGAAACTCTTGCGAAAGGCCACTACCTTGTCCCTTCCGGTATGGAATGAGGCAAGCTTGAGGGCATTCTCATTGGATTCCGCTCCGGAGTTGTCCAGAAACAGGCTGTAATCGGGATAGCCCGAGGCCTCCCCGAGCCTGTGTGCAAGCTCTTCCTGAAGCGGATTCCGGACACTGTTGGAATAGAATCCGATACGGCTGACCTGGTCCGAGATTGCCTTTACGTAATCCGGATGGCTGTGCCCTATGGATATGACGGCGTGCCCTCCATACAGGTCCAGGTACTCCTGGCCCTTGTCGTCCCACACCCTGCAACCCTGTGCCTTGACAGGGGTCACGTCGAAAAGTGAATATACGTCGAATAGTTCCATTTCAAATCGATTGTCAGAAGTTTCCCTAGAATGCCGAAGCCTTGAGTTTCAGACCGAGGCTCTCGTCCAGCCCGAAAACAAGGTTCATATTCTGGACAGCCTGCCCGGATGCTCCCTTAAGGAGATTGTCTATCACTGAGTTGATAAGCAGGAAGTCCCCGTGCTTTTCAATGCTGAGCAGGCATTTGTTGGTATTGACCACCTGTTTCAGATCCACGTTGCGGTCGAATACGTATGTGAATGCCGCATCTGCATAGAAATCCCGGTAAAGGGCTTCGGCCTCCCGTATGTCCATCCCGCATCGGGTGTGTACGCTGGCCAGGATTCCCCGGGAGAAATTCCCTCTGACGGGGATGAAGTTAAGATTGCCCCCGTATGCCGGCTGAAGCCTGCGGATGTTCATTCCTATTTCCTTAAGGTGCTGATGTTCAAATGCCTTATAGACTGAAACATTGTCATTGCGCCAGCTGAAATGAGTGGTCGGCCCCGGCTTGACTCCGGCTCCGGTGGAACCGGTTATGGCCGTGATTTCAACATCTCCGTTAAGGAGACCGGCTGAGGCGAGGGGCAGGACTGCAAGCTGGATCGCGGTTGCGAAACATCCGGGATTTGCAATGAGGGATGCCTTCCGGATACGTTCCCTGTTCAGTTCCGGGAGGCCGTAGATGTACCCGGCGCTCTCGTCCCTGTAATCTTGCGCGAGGTCGATTACTTTCAGCCCCTCCGGCCTTCCGTTTTCCGCCCAGAATTCTGAACTTTTTCCGTGGCCTCCGCAGAGGAACACCACGTCAACACTGTCCAGCGGGGTGTCCTCGCAGAATTCCACATTGCAGTCCCCGAATAGTCCGGAGTGCACTTCCCATACTTTTTTCCCTGCATTGCTGGACGACTGGGCGAACCCCAGCTCCACTTCCGGATGGTTTGCCAGAAGTCTTATGAGTTCGCCCGCAGTATAGCCCGCGCTGCCTATTATGCCTGCCTTTATCATATTGTATTACAGCTCTTTTTCAAGTTTTTCCGCTTCGTCCTTATGATTCAGGTAATATGCCCTGAGAGGTGTGGAGCATACCTTGATGAAGCCCTTGGCATCGTCCGAGGTCCAGCCTTTCTGCATCTCGCCGTACTCACCGAGCTTGTTCTTCACGAGATCGTCCGGAGAATCCACTCCGACTGTTTCGAAATGCTTTGGCGACAGCTTCATCACCACGGTTCCGTTGACATTGCGCTGGCTGCTCTCAAGCATTGCCTCGATGTCCCTCATTACCGGTTCGAGATACTGGCTTTCGTGTATGAACATACCATACCATACTGCCACCTGCTCCTTCCAGTACTGCTGCCATTTGCTAAGGGTGAATTTCTCTAGGAACTTGTGCGCCGCTATTATCAGCATTGCCGCCGCAGCCTCGAATCCCACGCGTCCCTTGATTCCGATGATGGTGTCTCCCACGTGCATGTCACGGCCGATTCCGTAAGGGGATGCGATTTCCTCCACCGCCTGGATGGCCTTCACGCCGTCGGTGTATTTCCTTCCGTTCACCCCTACCAGCGTGCCCTGGGCAAACTCCAATGCGATTTCCTCGCTGCCGGTCTTCTCGACCTGCTTCAGATAGGCCTCCTCCGGAAGTCCCTGCCTGCTGTCGAGTATCTCGCCGCCGCAGATTGACGTGCCCCACAGGCCTACGTTGTAGGAGTATTTCAGCTTTGCAAAGTCGGCCGGGAAGCCGTGTGCATTGAGATAGTCCACCTCGAACTGGCGGCTGAGGGCCATATCCCTCGTGAGGGTGATGATTTCCATCTCCGGGGCCATGACCATGAATGTCATATCGAACCGCACCTGGTCGTTTCCTGCGCCGGTTGAGCCGTGGGCGATGGCATCCGCCCCTATTTCCTTCGCATACTTGGCAATCGCCATGGCCTGGAAAATGCGTTCAGACGATACTGATACCGGGTATGTTCCGTTTCGGAGTACATTGCCGTATATCATATATTTGATGCTCTTCTCATAGTATTCGCCCGTGACGTCAAGGGTAATGTATTTCTTCGCTCCCAGTTTCAGCGCATTCTCCTCGTTCTGCTTGAGCTGTTCCTTTGAGAAACCGCCTGTATCCGCGCATGCGGCATATACCTCGTATCCTTTCTCGTGGGCCAGGTAGCTTACCGTGAACGAGGTGTCCAGACCTCCGCTGTACGCTACCACCACCTTCTTCGGAACCGGTCTGTAAAGCATGCCGGTGCAGAGGCAGCGGGTGAAATTGTTGCGGGTGAGAATGTCGTAGTTGATGCAGCTTTCACATCCTTTCCAGAAGGTAGGGTCTGATGTCAGTTCGTCGAATGTCACCGGCACGTAACCCAGTTCGGTGTTGATTTTCATGACTGCCGCCCCGGTGGTGAGACCGAAAATCTTGGCATTGGGAAACCTGCTTCTGGATATCTCGAATGCCTTTTTCTTAATGGCTTTCGCCAGTCCTTTCCCCCGGAATTCCGGCTTTACGATCAATCCCGAATTGGCCACGAATTTCTCGTGGTCCCAGCTTTCGATGTAGCAGAACCCCGCAAATACGTCGGCCTTCATCGCAATGATGGCCTTCCCCTCGCGAATTTTCTGTTCAATGTATTCCGGTTTCCTCTTGGCGATGCCGGTGCCCCTCACCTTCGTTGCATCTTCGATTGTCTTCAGAATTTCAGGGATGTAGGGAATGTGCTTTTCAGTAGCAACTTCAATGATGAAATCTTCCATCGTCCGTTTCATTTTTACCGCTCCTACGGTGTCTTTTTGTTCGTTTTTACAGAAAGTTTCAGTCAACGTGTATAAATATACATTGTATGCACAAATATACGCATAATTATCCAAATAGCAAGGGGAATTGCTATATTTATGAATATTGACTAATTTTGCAAGGATATGGCACAGTCGGTTTTGATAACAGGGGCAGGAGGACAGCTTGGGAAGGAGATTTCCAGGCTTGCGGCGGCTGTGTCGGGACGGGATGTCAGATTCGTGTTCACGGATCTGAATGAAGGGGATGGCGTGCAGGCCCTGGACATTGCGGACGAGGATGCGGTAGGGGTCTTTCTCAGGAAGGAGAAGATCAACGTCGTGGTGAACTGTGCGGCCTATACGGATGTGGAGAAGGCTGAGTGCAATCCGGAAACTGCCGATCTGCTCAACCACGTGGCGGTGGCGGGGATAGCCGAGGCGGCCAGAGAGGTCGGAGCGACATTGATTCAGATCTCTACCGATTATGTGTTCAGCGGGGATTCCTGCGTGCCGTACAGAGAGATGGACGAGACCGGACCGACAGGAGTGTACGGGGTTACGAAACTGGCCGGAGAAAGGGCTGTCATAGATTCGGGATGCAAATACATCATCATAAGGACGGCCTGGCTCTATTCGCCTTACGGCAAGAATTTCGTCAGGACAATGCTGAAGCTCACCTCGGAGAAGAAGGAACTGAAAGTCGTGAGCGACCAGGTGGGGACACCGACCTCTGCCGCTGACCTTGCGGCATTGATAATCAAGATAATATGTGACGATATGACTGGCCGGGAGGGAATCTATCATTTTTCGGGAGAGGGAGTCTGCTCCTGGTATGATTTCGCGGTGGAGATTGCGGATCTTGCGGGAAATGACGGATGCGATATACAGCCCTGCCGTTCCGAGGAATATCCTTCCAATGTCAGGCGACCGCATTATTCAGTCATGGACAAGAAGCTGGTCAAGGACACCTTTGGGGTGAAGATTCCGCATTGGAGGGCTTCGCTCGCAGATGTGATCGGCAGAATAAGGAAAGGCGATTGAGACACTCTCCCAACCGCCTTTCTTCTTTCTGGAAGTTCCGGTTATTTCACCTCCGGAAGTTTTGCCAGACTTGCCGCAATGTCCCCGTCGGTCGGAATGACATCCGACATCGTGCCGTCATTGAAACTCTCGTAGGCCTTGAGGTCGAAATATCCGGTGCCGGTAAGACCGAATACGATGGTCTTGGCCTCTCCGGTCTCCTTGCATTTCAATGCCTCGTCTATAGCCGCCCTGATGGCATGGCTGCTCTCAGGTGCAGGAAGCGTGCCCTCCACCCTGGCGAACATCTCGGCAGCCTCGAATACTGAGGTCTGCTCCACAGCCCTTGCCTCCATCAGTCCGTCGTGGTAGAGCTGGGAGAGAATGGTGCTCATTCCGTGGAACCTGAGTCCGCCTGCGTGGTTGGCTGAAGGGATGAACTGGCTTCCGAGGGTGTACATCTTGGCCAGCGGGCAGATCATTCCGGTATCGCAGAAATCGTAGGCGAACTTGCCCCTCGTGAAGCTCGGGCAGGATGCCGGCTCTACGGCAATGATTCTGTAGTCGGCTTCGCCCCTCAGTTTCTCGCCCATGAACGGGCTGATGAGACCTCCGAGGTTGGAACCGCCGCCTGCGCAGCCGATGATGATGTCCGGCTTGATGCCGTATTTGTCCAATGCGGCCTTGGTCTCGAGACCGATGACTGTCTGGTGAAGGAGGACCTGGTTGAGGACTGATCCGAGCACATATCTGTAGCCTTCATTGCTCACGGCGGCCTCCACGGCCTCCGAGATTGCACACCCGAGACTTCCGGTAGTGTCAGGGAACTCCTCCAGAAGCTTGCGGCCGACATTGGTGGTCATGCTCGGGGAAGGGGTCACCTGAGCACCGTATGTGCGCATCACCTCGCGGCGGAACGGCTTCTGCTCGTAGGAACATTTCACCATGAATACCTTGCAGTCCAGGCCGAAGTATGCACAGGCCATACTCATTGCGGTGCCCCACTGTCCCGCTCCGGTCTCCGTGGTCACTCCCTTCAGCCCTTGCTTCTTGGCATAATAGGCCTGGGCGATGGCGGAGTTGAGCTTGTGGCTTCCCGAGGTATTGTTGCCCTCGAACTTGTAGTAGATTTTTGCCGGAGTTCCGAGTGCCTTCTCGAGGAAGTAGGCCCTTACGAGAGGGGAAGGACGGTACATCTTGTAGAAGTTCTGGATTTCTTCCGGGATGTCGAAATATGCTGTGTCATTGTCAAGTTCCTGCCTGCAGAGTTCCTCGCAGAATATCGGGGAGAGTTCTTCCAGGGTGAGAGGCTGGCCGGTACCCGGGTTGAGAAGGGGAGCAGGCTTGTTCTTCATGTCTGCCCTGACATTGTACCATTGTGTAGGAATCTCATTTTCAGCGAGATAAATCTTGTAAGGGATTTTCTTTTCCATAATCTTAAGGTTTTATTTGTTAATATTCGGTTGTTTCTGAATGTGCAGTCAAAAAATAAAGGTTCCCGTCGCAGCTGCGGCAGGAACCTCTATGTATCACTATGCATACAAAACGGTGCTGACCTCCTACGACTCATTGAGCTGTAACAGGCGCCACCACCAGGTATTGTTGCAAGTAAATCCCATTTCTTTTTCGTTTGCGGTGTGCAATTTAGAGATAGTTTTA
>JALFFZ010000142.1 GCA_022777585.1 Bacteroidales bacterium
AATGGGAAGTGTTGACAAATTCCACCTTGCAATTGCACCTGAAGGCACGAGAAAGGCCACAAAGAAATGGAAGACCGGTTATCACCTCATTGCCAAGGAAGTTGGCTGCCCTGTCTATCTGGGCTATTTCGACTGGAAGACAAAGCACGTAAGCAGAGGACAGAAGGTCGAACTGACAGATGACGCCAGGGCAGATACAGACCGCATCCAGGCAATCTATGAAGAGATGCATCTTGCAGGAAAGCATCCTGAAGGCTATATTACCCATTAACCCAAACCATTATGAGCAGAGGGCTGTATAAGAAACTAACCACCAACAGGGAGTCATTCGTCAACACGCTGTCAAGGCTTTTCGAGTACTCAACCACATCCTTTGAAAAACGAACCGCACTCACATACGTGGACGGCGGACAGAAATACACTTACGGGCAGCTGAGAGTCAAGGCAACAGAGCTCTCACACATTTTTGCAAGATATGGCCTCTGCGCCGGGGACCGGATTGCCATCCTGTCCCAGAATATGCCCAACTGGACAGTGGCTATGTTCTCCATTGTCGCATTCGGCCGCATTGCCGTCCCTATTCTCCCGGATTCTTCGGAAAGCGAGGTCTCAAATATCCTCAACCATTCCGAGTGCAAGGCTATTTTCATATCCCGGAGAATGCTGACAAAGCTCAATCCCGAATTAAAGGCCAAACTGACCCTGGTCTTCGACATCGAAACATTCGAAATCATACACAAGGACGACTCCGCCTTCACCTGCGAGGGCTGGAGCAAGGAGCCGGCTCCGGATGATCTCGCAATGATAATATACACTTCGGGGACTTCCGGAAAGGCCAAGGGCGTCATGCTCAGCCACAGGAATTTCTGCTGCAACCTTATTGAGGCCTGGCATGCCCAGAAGACCGGCAAGAATGACAGATGGCTCTCGATACTGCCGATGTCCCATACCTACGAGCTCAGCCTCGGAGTATTCTATCCGGCTTACGTCGGAGCCTGTGTATATCATATCAAGAAACTCCCGACTCCTACCGTATTGATGGATGCGATGAAGAAGGTCAGACCGACCATAATGCTGTCCGTACCTCTCATCATCGAGAAGGTGTACAATGCCAGCATAGTTCCGACCGTCAAGGGCAGCCGTGTGCTTTCCTGGATGAAGGAGCATACCCCGAGAATATTGTATTTCCTCATCGGAAAAATGCTCTACAAGACCTTCGGAGGCAGACTCAAGTTCTTCGGTATCGGAGGCTCGAAACTGGATCCGGTTGTAGAAGACTTCCTGAAGAAGGCACATTTCCCGTATGCAATCGGATACGGACTGACCGAAACAGCTCCACTGATCTGCAATGCATGCGTGGGCAAGACAGCCGTCGGCTCTATCGGTGTCCCGGCCTGGAAGGTTCAGGTTAAGCTCCAGAATGTCAATCCGGAGACCGGAGAGGGTGAGATTGTGGCCAAGGGTGACAATGTGATGCTGGGATATTACAAGGACCCGGAACGTACCCGCGAGGTGCTCACCGACGATGGCTGGTTCAGGACACACGACCTGGCCTGCAAGGATGCCAAGGGCCGCTACTATATCAAGGGAAGGCTGAACAATATGATTCTCGGTCCTTCGGGTGAGAATATCTACCCGGAGGAAATCGAGCAGGTCATCAACCACATCGGCGGCGTGAACGAGTCGCTCGTGATGGAAAGGGACGGCAAGCTCGTGGCCCTCGTCAAGTTTGATGACAATGTCCTGAATTGGGACCAGGCATACGAGGACAAGTTCTTCGAGACTCTCCAGGCCCGCAAGAAGGCAGTTCTCGACTATGTGAACAAGCATGTCGGCAAATCCTCCAAGGTCAATACCGTGGAGGTCGTCAAGGACAATTTTGAAAAGACTGCCACCCAGAAAATCCGCCGTTTCAAGTACAAGGACGCCCACGGGGATGACGTGGCCGTCGAGGAAGAGAAGAAGAAGGATTGAATTCTACAAAAGCCCGGTTATCTCCCTCGAAATGTAGAAGAACCCGTTCTCGGGAACATAGACAGAAACGCTCTTCAGCGGTATCTTTTCCCCGGCCTTCAGCACAAATGACCTGTTGGCCGGGATTTTCAATGCCCCGCCGTCAACCACGAGTACGGCATCATTATTCTCTCCCTCAATCTCGCAGGAATGGCCGGCGAGGAGCACGTCATGCCTTACGAATATATTGGAAGTCAATTCATCAAGGGACATCGGAAGGCCGGAGAGCCTGCACATGTATTCACAGAGTTCCGAAGCCTCGAGATGGCCTGAAGGCTGCTGCCCTTTCGGATTATAGACTGCAAGGAAAAGGTCCTCTCCAGTATGCCCTCCGCTCACGAAACCTATGTGTGTATGCTTCTGGACAATCTTGGAAATCTCGTGCTGGAGATTGTAAGAATAGGCGATTTTCATGTAGTCGTCCTCATGTTTTCCCCTGGCCGCAAGCAGGGCGTCATATTCGGCACGGTTGATGTCGATGCCCATATTCTCCTTGAAAACCGCCGGAACTTCGTCCGCAGGACATTTCCTGAGAAGAGGGTCAAGCTGGGCCGCCGTCATCCTGATGCCCTTGAGACCCACCATAAGGGAATCCAATCCCTTGGTCGTGTAATCTTTATAATTTCTGTCACCCATATTGACGCCGGAAGTACCGTGGTCCGGAACGACAATCACGGCCGTATTGCCATCCTTCCTCGCATAGTCAAGAGCAACGGCCACGGCCCTGTCGAATGCTCCGAACTCCGAGAGAATGCCGGGAGCGTCATTGGAATGAGCCACGAAATCCACCTTGCTGCCCTCCACCATCAGGAAGAAGCCTTTCCTGTTCCTTGAAAGCATATTGATTGCCTTCTCAGTCATCTCCGCGAGCGATGGCTCGGCAAGACTGTCCCTCACCATCTCGTAGGACATGTCGCCCCTCGTGAAGAGGGCCCAGAGCTTGTCCCCGTCAAATTCACGGAAGGCCTTGGCATCCGACTCAATGTATTCTACTCCATTATCTGCGAGAATTGCCTTGACACCGTCGTTCATTCTCTTGTATCCGCCTCCGAAAAGCACGTCCATCCTGCCCGAGGCAAGCTGGTCAATGATGATTCTGCGGGAATTGCGGCTTACAGCGTGCCCTATTGTGCCGGCAGGTGTGGCGTGTGTTACATCCACAGTCACGACTGCGCCAATGGATTTGCCGCCAAGAATCCTGGCAGCATCCATCACGGTGGCGAGAGGCTGGTAAGTACTGTCAGGATTGACCCTGACAAGATCCTGCTCAGGGCATGGTGCAGGATATATGCAGAGGTTCGGACCCTGGACAAGCTGACCTGTCATATACGCAGACATCGATGCCGAGGACTCCGGCATAGGCGAATTGGAACAATGATTCCGCACAAGGGCACAGATATATGGGTCAAAGGACAATGAAGCCTGACATTCCTGCGGGTCAAGATGCTCATAATACCATCTCTGAAGGGCAAGGACAGCGGTCGAAGTCCCGTCCGGTATCATCAGGATAATGTTCTTTACCGGTTTGACCTCCCCCTGACGGCAGCAGGCCATAAACAGAGGAAGAGCAATTGCCGCAACAATGATTCGTGAGTACAAAGTTTTGAAGTTCATATTATAGTTAATTAAAGGTTTATAATCGGTGAGGGGATTTGCCGAGGCAGGGCGCGAAGATTCAGATTGCCTGCTCCGGCCTCATCCAGGGCAGCCCTGGCAGCGGACCATGCGAGATCGGGGGTATTGTTATGCTCGCTGAGATGGCAGAGGAAGAGATTCTTCAGGCCAGGATGCCAGATCCGTCTGACGGCATCGGCGCACTCGTCATTGCTCAGATGCCCGTGTCCCTGGCAAATTCTCATTTTCAATTCGTGGGGATAGGGTCCGCCCATCAGCATATCCATATCATAATTGGACTCCATCACTACGGTATCGGCCTCCGAGGCAAAAGCGAGAGCCTCCTCTGTAATTCTTCCCAAATCAGTCATTATCACGAACTTATGTTCATTGGACCGGATATAGTATCCCACCGTCTGGGTAGCATCGTGCGGCACTTCAAAATATCTGACACGGAATCCTGCCACCTCATTCCACTCCCCTTTTGCCAAAGTTCTCGCGCATCTGCCAAGCCAGGGAGCCCCGAATGAATGCCCGGCCAATGCGGAATGCAGCTCGGCTGTGGCATAGACAGGCTTCGAGAGCCGCTTGCAGTAAGATGCCAGACTGCGGATATGGTCCATGTGGTCGTGAGTGACAAGTATGGCGCTGAAAGAATTCTCGTCCAGTCCGTTCCGCATAAGAATCTGCTTGAGACGCCTGAGGCTCACCCCGGCATCAATCAGGACGGCATTCCTGACTCCATCATTCTCATTTTCAAGATAATAGCAATTTCCGCAACTGCCGCTCGAAAGGCTCATGAAACGCATCATTGCTCAGCCTCCTCACAATATTTCTTTATCACTCCGTACGCATCGGAGACACCGAGTTCACCCGCGTGGGACAGGTCAATGCAGCCTTTTTCCTTGTCCTTCAGATAAATCAGGACAAGACCCCTGTTGAAGTAGGCATCACCCATATAAGGATATAGCCTGATTGCCTTGGAATAGCTGTCAATGGCCTCAACAAAAGAAGAGGACAGGCAGAGAAGATTTCCGAGATTGAAATGTATATACGGAATATTGTCCACGATTTCAGCAGCTTTCCTCACATCCTCCAATGCATCGGAGTAATCGTATCCCCTGCTGACCTGGTCCTTGACCCTGGCCCTCGTGGTACCCTGGTCATCCATCGTGAGGGTCTGGACATTGTTCTCGATTGACGATATAAATTCAATCATATCCGCCCGGAGGACAGCCCTGTTCATATAGTAGAATGCCTTGTACAGCTCCCCGTATTTCCCGTCGGCGGATTTGTCCACAGCATTGCCGTAATGAATCATAGCCGAGTTGAACTGCTTGGTGGCAATATCCTGGAGAGCCTTCAGGAATTCGGACTCCGCATTGTCCGGAAGGGAATATATCCTGTCGGCAGTGCGGTCAGGCGACTTGAGTTTCAACGTATCGGACGAGGTAATGGCCAATGGCAGAGGAGAGTCAGCCAACATTCTGTCAATCAATGCGTTCTCATATCTGAACCTGAGGGCGTAATTGACATTGTCCTTGCTGTCAGCCAGCACGAAGCGGTAAAGCGGCCTGAGTTTCACGTCAATGTCCCTGTGCTGGAGCATCTCATTGTCGAAATCCTTCTTGGCGAACTCCGCATCCAGAGCCAGGAGGGAACTGTATTTCCTGGTAGTGTCAGCGAATGAGCCCTCCGACTCCGCGTTCTTGGCCCTGTACTCGCTCACCTTCCTTCTCGCTGTCTCGTAGTCCTGCTTCGACTCGGCCTTCATGCCCAGCATATTCTCCACGTATGACCTGTTCAAATAAGCTTTGGCGAAGTCCGGATAGAGTTCAATCGCCTTGTCATAATCCTCGAGGGCATCCCTCCATCTCTCCATCTGGACAAATACAGAAGCCCTGTTGAAATAGGCCAGGACATTGCCCGGATTGATGCCGATCACCCTGTCCATATCCTGCAGGGCCTCCTCAAGATTGCCAATCTGGGCATTGATGAGACTCCTGTTGTACAATGTCAGGGCGTTGCCCGGCTCGTCGGCAAGCACCCGGTTAAGGTCGGACATTGCAGCATTGTAATCACTCTGTTCATAATACATGATCGCCCTGTTGAAATAGGCGAATGTATTGGCTGTATCCAGTCCTATGGCCATATTCATATCCGCTATGGCCTCCGGATACTGCTTTCGGGCGGCATAGAGCCTTCCACGCCTGATGAATCCCTCAGGCTCGAAACGGTCCAGGGAAATGGCCTTGTTGTAATCCTCCAGGGCACTCAGCGTATCCTTCAGGAAAAGCTTGCTGGCTCCCCTGTTAAGATATGCGGACGGGTCCTTGGGCTCCTTCCTTATATATCTGTCGAAATCCGAGACCGCCTTGTCGAACTGCTGTGCGAGGAAATATGTCACCCCACGGCTGAAGTACAGGCCCTCATAGCCCGGTCTGAGGTCAATCGCCCTCTGCAAATCCTCAAGAGCCTTGTCATAGTCCCCGGCCCGGCTCTCCGTAATCGCCTTGTAATGATAGCCCGAAGTAAAAACCGGATTCAGGCGGACAGAGTTGTTGAAGTCCTTCTGCGCACCCCTGATATCGCCGAGATTGTATTTGGCAATACCCCTGTAGAAGAATGTCCAATGGTCGGTCGAATCAATTCTGGAAAGCACATTGAAATTCTCAATTGCTTGCGCATACTTCCCGTCGGCGAGAGCACGTCTCCCCCTGAAAAAGAAAACATCCTTGTCATATTGGGCTTCCGCTATCATCGGAAGTACGGCAAGAAGGATTGATAAGAGGGTATTTTTAAGCGCAGGTTTCATAATCTCGTCAAGAATTCCTAAATTTGGGGTTCCTTTTCGGAAATGCAAAGATAAGCAATAATTGTGCTTCAAACATTGAAATGAGAAAAAAAATCCTCAATATATTCATAATGCTCTGCCTTTCAGGCATAGCGGTGGCCCAATCCCCTGTGGATGTACGCAATGTCGGTGTAATCAGCAGTAAACAGGCCCATAACACAATCTGGGAGAACAAACTTTACCGGCAGGTGGAGTTCCTTTCCGACTCGCTCTGCGACGGAAGGGCCACAGGAACAAGGGGCAGCGTAGAGGCTGCGTTCTGGATTGCGAGACGTTTCGGACAGCTGGGTCTCATCCCGTTCAGCGGAAACTACACAAAGCATTTCTACTGTCCCTTCGGCCGCAACATGCTCGGAATGATTCCGGGAAGTTCCGGCAGGGGGAACGACAGCTATGTCATTGTTATGGCACATTATGACGGGCTGGGAACCCTTGGAGGCAAGCTCTACCCGGGTGCGGACAGCAATGCCTCCGGAGTGGTCGCAATGGTGAGCGTGGCCGAGATGCTCAGCGCGATGAGATTGCTCGGAAGGGCCTACAGCTCCAACATCATTTTCGCCGCCCTGGATGCCAAGAGCAGCAGCATGAAGGGTTCCAGGGCATTGTGGGATATGATTGAGCAGGAGAGGCTGATTGATCCGGAATCCGGGAAGGTCATCACCGCTGACAAAATCAGGATGGTTGTCAACATCGACCAGCTTGGCGGGACATCAAGCCGTCTGAAGTCCGGAAGGGAGGATTTCGTCATTATCCTCGGCAGGGAAAGTATCGACAAAAGGTATGGCGACTTGTTCACATGGAGCAACAACAGGTACGGAATCGGTCTTGAACTGGGATTCGACTATTTCGGCAGCAAGGATTTCTCCAATGTTTTCTACCGCAGAGTATGCGACCAGAAGGTATTTTTGGAGAACGGTGTCCCTTCCGTCCTGTTCACCTCCGGGATTACAATGAACAACAACAAGCCGTACGACACAGTGGACAGCCTCAACATGACAGTCTTCAAGAAAAGAATCTGGCTTATCTTCCACTGGATTGACGAAATTATCAAGAATTATAATTAAATTGCAAAACCATAAAATCATCGGATAAATGAAAGCATTCTGGCGCGTACTTAAAAAATACGTCACCCCGTACAGGCATTATCTCGCCGGCTCCGTCGTGCTGAACATACTGTCTGCAGTACTCAACATATTCTCATTCTCCCTCATCATTCCGATGCTCCAGATTCTGTTCAAGATGAACACCGCGGAGTACAGCTTCATCCCCTGGGATGCGGCAGAGTACGGCATAAAGGAAATTCTCATCAACAATGCATACTACTTTGTAACCGTTCTCATAGCCTCGAATGGCGCAGGCGTCACTCTCCTGCTGCTCTGCCTCGCGCTTGGTGTAATGACATTCTTCAAGACTGCCTGCTATTTCGGCTCATCTGCCGTGATGGTCCCTATCCGCACAGGCGTTGTAAGGGATATGAGGAGAGAAATGTACCACAAGATACTCAGCCTGCCGCTCGGCTTCTTCTCCCAGGAGCGCAAGGGGGATATCATCGCAAGGATGAGCGGAGATATCAACGAGGTGGAGAACTCCATAATGAGCACCCTTGACATGCTCATCAAGGATCCCATTCTTATATTGTTCTATTTCAGCACATTGATATTTACAAGCTGGGAGCTTACCCTCTTCACGATTCTCGTGGTACCTCTGCTCGCCTGGGCAATGGGAGCCGTGGGAAGGCAGCTGAAGAAGCGTTCTCTTGAGGCCCAGAACCTCTGGAGCGAAACGATGTCGCAGGTCGAGGAGACGCTCGGCGGCCTCCGAGTCATAAAGGCCTTCATCGCCGAGAAGAAGATGAATGACAGGTTTGACAACATTACCGATGCGGTCAAGAGGAAAACCTCCAAGGTATCAACCCGCCAGGCCCTCGCGCACCCTATGAGCGAGTTTCTGGGAACGGTAATGATAATGATAGTCCTCTGGTTCGGAGGCACATTGATTCTCAGCGACAAGGCCACATTCGACGCCCCGACCTTCCTCTTCTATATGGTCATGCTCTACAGCGTGATCAACCCTTTCAAGGAATTCTCCAAAGCAAGCTACAGCATACCTAAAGGCATGGCCTCGATGGAAAGGGTGGACAAGATTCTCAATGCCGAGAGCACCATAACCGAATGCGCATCTCCGGTTGAACTTGACGGATTCAATGACAAGATTGAATTCGACCACGTTTCGTTCACATACGACGGTGGCAGGAAGGTCCTGAACGATGTTTCTCTCACCGTGAAGAAGGGCAAGACCGTGGCCATAGTAGGTGAATCCGGTGCCGGAAAGACCACATTGGTTGATCTCATACCAAGATTCTACGACGTGACAGGCGGAAGCGTACGCATTGACGGTCAGGACATCAGGAATCTCAGCCTGCACAGTCTCAGAAGCCTTATGGGCAATGTCAACCAGGAGCCGATTCTCTTCAATGACACCATCTTCAACAACATTGCTTTCGGCGTGGAGAATGCCACGATGGAGGATGTCGTCGCAGCCGCCAGGATAGCCAATGCGCACGACTTCATAATGGAGAAGGAGGATGGGTACAATACCAATATCGGAGACCGCGGAATGAAGCTCTCAGGCGGCCAGAGACAGAGGCTCAGCATTGCCAGGGCCATTCTCAAGAACCCTCCGGTTCTGATTCTCGACGAGGCCACGGCATCTCTTGACACCGAGTCGGAGAGGCTGGTACAGGAAGCCCTCGACAGGCTTATGAAATCCAGGACCACAATTGCTATCGCGCACAGGCTGTCAACCATCAAGAACTCCGACGAAATCATCGTGATGCACGAGGGCCGGATAGTGGAGAGGGGCAGGCACGAGGATCTCCTCGCATTGAACGGATATTACAAGAAACTCACTGATATGCAAAGCCTTTGATACTATGGAAAATATGATGGACATTATGAGGATTCCCCGGATTGAGGGGCTTGGAAACTGCAATGGCATTGAAGAATTCCGTACGGCTCTGGATGCTGTCGGGGTCAAAGGTTCACTCGAATGCCTGAACTGGGCAGAATGGCCGGAGAAGCCGTCCTGCAAGTTCTCTATGGGATGGTGCAGGGAAGGCATAGGCATTCTCTTCGACGTGGAGGGCAGGGATCTCCGCGCACAGGCTCTCGAGGACAATGGAAGCGTCTGGGAGGACAGCTGCTGCGAACTGTTCATTTCGGACCCTGAAGACGGGACATACTACAATTTCGAGCTCAACTGCATAGGAACCCTCCTTGCAGCCAAGAGGAAATCCAGGAGCGATTGCCGCCACCTTGACCCGTCAGCTCTCAGCAAAGTTCTGAGATTCAGCACATTGCCGCGAGAGGCAGTGGAAATTGCGGACGAGGAAAGAAAGTGGAGCAACGGAATGTTCATCCCTTTCAGCCTCATTGGCATCGACGGATGCAATCCGCCCGAGACATTGAGACTCAACATATACAAATGCGGAGACAGGACAGCGCATCCTCATTTCCTCAGCTGGGCTCCGATTCATACTGAAAAACCAGATTTCCACAGGCCTGAGTTCTTCGGAATTGCAGTTCTTGAAAAATAGAGCGCAATGACCTCCAGAATACTTAAAACCATCATTCTGCTGTTCCTGATATCGATACCGGTATCGGGCCAGACGAGTCTTTCAGGGCATTACCGAGCCCAGACTGACTCGATCAGCAAACTGATTGAAGCCAGGACAGGTGTACGTACGAGATTGAAATTGAAGCGAATACGCAGCAGCAACGGCGTCCTCGATTTTTCTTTTGACGAGACACTGGGGGACATTCCCTGGACCAAAGATGATATCAGCTGGTTCAAGACCGTATTGAAAGACTTCGCACCCGAGGGTTATCGAAACTGCCGCATCGGCTCCATCTACAGCCAGTATCTGCCCTTGCAGGAATTGGCAGGCGTAGCCACGGGCAATGCCGGGACACCGCACAGCAACAGATGGGCTGTCCCCGACCCCAGGGAAAAGAATCCGAAGCCTCTGGTCCGGGAGGAAGGCTCCCTGAAATTCAGCAAGGGACTGTCCGACAGATATATAGCACTCTGGCAAAGCCACGGAAGGTATTTCGAGGAGAAAACCGGAAGATGGGAATGGCAGAGGGCTCCGGTATTCACGACCGTCGAGGATATGTACACGCAGAGCTATGTTCTCCCTTTCCTTATTCCGATGCTGGAGAATGCCGGGGCATACATTCTATGTCCGAGAGAAAGGGATATTCAGAACAATGAGGTAATCTGCGACAATGACCCTTCTTTCGAGGGGCCGCGCCAGCAGGGTCTCAGGCTCGCCGGGGACTTCAGGGAAAGTGGGAAATGGTCCGTAGCAGGAACAGGTTTCGCGGACAGCAAGCCCATCTACACCGGCAATGACAACCCTTTCACAATGGGAACATCACGCAAATCCGACTGCGTGAGGGAGCAGGGAGGCAATGCATCGACGATATGGACACCGGACATCCCGGAAAGAGGTGAATATGCCGTCTATATTTCCTATACCACATTGCCGAACAGCAGCGAGACAGCACATTATACCGTCAGCCACCTTGGTGGGGAGACAGGATTTACCGTAAACCAGAAAATGGGCGGCAGCACCTGGGTTTATCTGGGCACATTCGAGTTCGACAAAGGGCAGAAAGGCTGGGTCAGGCTGGACAACGGAACTCCGAAAGGCTGTGCATTCAAACCAGGTTCCGCAGTGACGGCAGATGCGGTACGCTTCGGTGGGGGAATGGGCAAAATAGCGAGAGGTCCGAAAGACTCCCCTGTCGAGGAATATCAGGTATCCGGGCTTCCGAGCTATGCAGAGGGAGCATTGTACTGGATGCAGTGGGCCGGGGCTGACACTACGGTGACAAGGCTTCACGACAATGACTACACCAATGATTTCGCGGACCGTGGTCCTTGGGTGTCAATGATGGCCGGCGGTTCCAGGGTCAATCCTGGAGCCAAGGGGAAAGGCATACCCGTGGATTTGTCCCTTGGCTTCCACACTGATGCCGGACTGACTCAGAATGACTCCATCATTGGAACACTTGGCATCTACACCCTCAAATGCGAGGGCAGCAGGAAGCTCCCTGACGGGGAGGACCGCATGACAGCAAGAGTACTGGTGCACGATGTACAGAGCCAGATAGTGAACGATATCCGGGAACTCTTCGAGCCGGAATGGAGAAGAAGGCAGCTCTGGGACAGGTCATACAGCGAGTCCAGGACAACCGGAGTTCCGGGAATTCTCCTTGAGCTCCTCTCGCACCAGAACTTCGCGGATATGAAATACGGCCTCGACCCTGCATTCAGGTTCACTGCGAGCAGGGCTGTCTATAAAGGCATCCTGAAATATCTCAGCAGCAGGTACAACTGCCAATATGCAGTACAGCCACTACCTGTCAATTCCTTCTCGGTCATCATCAGGGACGGCAAAAAAGCCGTTCTGCGATGGCGCGCCACGGAGGACCGGCTTGAGCCGACCGCAATGCCTGAAGGCTTCATCCTCTACACAAGAGTGGACGACAGCGGCTTTGACGAGGGAAGGAAAATCGAGGCGGTAAAGGGCAATGACGGATTCTGGACATATGAGACAAATATCTGGAAGGGACATCTCCACAGTTTCAAGATTGTGGCTTACAACGACGGAGGCAAGAGTTTCCCATCCGAAATATTGAGTGCCGGAATGCCTGAAAGTGGATATGACAGCAGCAGGGAAATATTGGTAGTCAACAACTTCACCCGCGTGGCTGCCCCTGCCTGGTTCGATACCGTAACCCACGCCGGATTCGATGACAGACTCGACCGCGGCGTACCTTATCTAAGGGAAATCAACTACATCGGAGAAATGTACGAGTGGCGCAGGGACAGGGTCTGGACTGATGATGACAACCCGGGATTCGGAGGTTCCTACACCGATCTCGCAGGAAGAGTTGTAGCCGGAAACAGTTTCGATTACCCTGCAGTGCACGGAAAATCCCTCCTCAAAGCGGGTTACTCTTTCTGCTCTGCAAGTTCCGAGGCCTTTGTACGTGACAGTTCCCGTCTTCAAGGATTCAGATTTGCGGACATTATCTGCGGCAAGCAGGTAACTACACCGTCCGGACCGGGAGGAAGGGTGCCTGACAGGTTCCAGGTTTTCCCGGAAGGATTGAGGAAGTCTCTCACATCATTTGCCAGGAAGGGCGGAAATCTCATTGTCTCCGGATCCAATATTGGCACGGATTTGTGGGACAGGGTTTATCCGACTCCGGTTGACTCCGTATATCAAGCTGAAGGACAAGCATTTGCGCAGAACATTCTGGGATACAGATGGCTTACGAACTATGCCGAGAGAGGCGGGACCGTAATGCCGGTGAAGTCTGACAGAGTAATAATGAAGCCTGGAAGAATCCCGTTCAACCAGAATATCAGCGACAGAATCTACTGCGTCGAGACTCCTGACGGCCTTCTGCCTGCAGGGAAAAATGCTTCCGTATTCCTCAGATACGGGAACACTCTCATCTCTTCTGCCGTATGTAATGAAGGGCCTGGATACAGAAGCGTCAGCATTGGTTTCCCGATTGAGACAATCAAGGAAGAAAAAGCGATGGACGAGCTGTTCAGGGCAATAATGGCATTTCTTGACAAGAAAAACTGATATGGACAAGGCCAGACAAACAGAAATCATCGGACTGATTCACAGGGAGGTAAAACCCGCATTAGGATGCACGGAGCCTGTCGCCGTAGCTCTTGCAGCAGCCAAGGCGAGGGAAATTCTCTCAGCCGCAGCCGGGTCTCGCAATGAAGACCTGAGAGTCGATGTTGAAGTAAGCGGCAACATCCTGAAGAACGGAATGGGTGTGGGCATACCCGGAACCGGAATGATCGGTCTTCGCATCGCAGCTGCGCTCGGAGCGGTATGCGGAAATGCCGGATACGGGCTGGAAGTGCTCAAGGACATTGACAATGAAGGCATTGCAATGTCAAAAAAGATGGTTGCAGAGGGCTTTGTCACAATCGGATTGAAGAGCGATGCCCCGAAACTCTACGTGAGGGCAAAGGTAAGCGGGGGAGGTCACGAGGCCTGGGCGGTAATCGAGCATATGCACGACAGGATTGTGGAGACCGGGCTGGACGGCGTTGCTGAGGACCTCAGGCATCATCATGGAGAGATTTCCGGCGAGAATGAGGAAAATGACAGGGAAACATTGGACTATCACCTGACTGTCAGGGAAATATGCGAATTTGCCGAGACCGCTGACATTGACGGAATCAAGTTCATTCTCGACGACAGGAAACTCAATATGGCACTTGCCGAGGAAGGTCTCAGGGGCGAGTACGGACTGAAGGTCGGTAAGGCAATCTTGAACAACAACGAGGAGGTATTCGGAAATGATTTCCTGACATACGCCATGGCCCTCACAGCTTCCGCATCGGATGCCAGGATGGCCGGATGCACACTTCCTGCCATGAGCAATTCCGGTAGCGGAAACCAGGGAATAACGGTCAGCATGCCGGTCATCGCATACGCCGAAAAACACGGAACGGATGACGAGACCCTGGCCAGGGCATTGATACTCAGCAATCTGATTGCCATCCACATAAAGGGTTATCTCGGACGTCTCTCCGCTCTCTGCGGCTGCGTTGTGGCATCTACGGGTGCAGCCTGCGGTCTCGTCTGGCTCAAGGGAGGAAAATATGCGCAGATCTGTTCCGCCATCAAGAACATGATTGGAAACATTACCGGAATGGTCTGCGACGGAGCCAAGGTGGGCTGCGCAATGAAGGTGGCATCAGGCGTATCCAGCGCAATCCAGTCCGCTGTCCTTGCACTAGGCGGAACCTGCGTCTGCGAGACGGACGGCATCATTGACAGGGACATAGAAAAGACAATAAGCAACCTCGGAAGCATCGGCTCATCCGGAATGGAAATGGCGGATTGTCTTATACAGAAGATAATGGTTTGTAAATAAAATAGATACAATTATGGCAGACGAGAAGATCATCTTTTCGATGAACCGGGTGGGAAAGGTCCTCCCGTCAAGCAACAAGGTTATATTGAAGGACATCTGTCTTTCATTCTTTTACGGGGCGAAGATCGGCATCATCGGTCTCAACGGCTCCGGAAAATCCACATTGATGAAGATTATCGCAGGCGTGGAGAAGAGTTTCCAGGGCGAGGTGGTATGGGCTCCGGGCTACACCGTGGGCTATCTGGAGCAGGAGCCGCAGATGGACCCGGACAAGACCGTACTGGAAGTGGTCCAGGAGGGTGTCCAGGAAGTGATGGACCTGCTCAAGGAATATGAGGAGGTGAACCTGAAGTTCTGCGAACCGATGGACGACGACCAGATGAACGCCCTGATAGAGAGACAGGGAGAACTGACCGAGAAAATCGAGCATTGCGGAGGCTGGGAGATTGACGCCAAGCTCGAAAGGGCGATGGATGCTCTCCAGTGCCCGCCGCCGGATGCATTGGTGGCAAATCTCAGCGGCGGTGAGAGAAGGCGCGTGGCACTATGCCGCCTTCTGCTCCGCCAGCCGGATGTCCTCCTCCTCGACGAGCCTACCAACCACCTCGACACTGAGAGTATCCAGTGGCTGGAGGCCCATCTCCAGCAGTACAAGGGTACTGTGATCGCTGTCACCCACGACCGTTACTTCCTCGATGACGTGGCCGGCTGGATTCTGGAGCTCGACAGGGGTGAAGGCATTCCTTGGAAGGGCAACTACTCATCATGGCTCGACCAGAAGACCAAGCGTCTGGCAATGGAGGAGAAGCAGGAGAGCAAGCGCCGCAAGACCCTCGAAAGGGAGTTGGAATGGGTCAGGATGGCTCCCAAGGCACGTCACGCCAAGTCCAAGGCACGCCTCGGTGCATACGAGAAACTGGCCAGCCAGGACGGAAAGGAGAAGGAGGCCAACCTCGAAATCTACATTCCGGACGGTCCGAAGCTCGGCAACAGAGTAATCGAGTTCAAGGATGTTTCCAAGGCATACGGCGACAAGCTCCTCTTCGAGCATCTTTCATTCATGCTTCCGCCTGCCGGCATTGTCGGTGTCATTGGCCCGAACGGCGCCGGAAAGACTACATTGTTCCGTCTCATCATGGGGCTGGAGCAGCCTGACAGCGGTGAGATCAACATTGGAGAGACAGTGAAGCTGGCATACGTGGACCAGCAGCACAAGAGCATTGACCCTGACAAGACAGTGTTCGAGACCATCTCGGACGGCTACGACTGGATCAGGCTCGGCAAGAGGGATGTCAATGCCAGGGCATACGTCTCCCGCTTCAATTTCACCGGCGCCGACCAGGAGAAGAAATGCGGCGTGCTCTCCGGAGGTGAGAGGAACAGGCTTCATCTGGCCCTGACACTCAAGGACGAAGGCAATGTCCTCCTCCTCGACGAGCCTACCAATGACGTGGATGTCAACACTATACGAGCCCTTGAGGAAGGCCTGGAGAACTTTGCGGGCTGTGCCGTGGTTGTATCCCACGACCGCTGGTTCCTCGACCGTATCGCCACTCACATTCTCGCATTCGAGGGTGACTCCTCGGTTTATTTCTACGAGGGAACCTACTCCGAATATGAGGAGAACAAGAAGATGAGGCTCGGCAATGTCGAACCTAAGAGGTTCAAGTACAAGAAACTGATGGAAGACAGGTAATATTTTGCAAATTCAGGAAATATCACTAAATTTGCGCCCGCATATTACAAAGCCACAGGGCTTTTGGTGCAATGGGGTCTGCTCCGGCAGACTGAGTAACACATTTTAAACAACAGCAAAATGAAGCATTTTGAACTCAAAGGCCAGACCAGACAGGTCGGCAACAAGGCAACTATCAAGGAGTTCCGCAAGCAGGGTCTCGTTCCTTGCAACCTCTACGGACCAGGCATCGAGAATGTACTTTTCACCGTTTCAGCAAAGGATCTCAAGGGTATTACACACGTACCTGCATCCTTCATCATTGACCTCGTTCTCGACGGTGACAAGAAATATACTGCAGTAGCTCACGAGTTCCAGTTCCACCCGATCGAGGACCTCTGCCTCCACGTTGACTTCCTCGCAGTTGACGAGGTGAAGCCGATCGCCATCGAGGTTCCGATTGCATTCGAGGGACACGCAGCCGGTGTACGTGCCGGTGGTAAGTTCGTGAAGCTCTCACGCAATGTACGCGTAAGCGCTCTCATGAAGGACCTTCCTGATATCCTCACCATCAACATTGACGAGCTCGAGATCGGCAAGAGGATTATCGCAGGAGACCTCAAGTATGACAACATCGCTGTCATCTCTCCTAAGAACACCATCCTCTGCACAGTGAAGGCTACCCGTCAGAGCAAGTAATATCTGACAAGTTCAATCTGGTATGAATTATCTTATAGCCGGACTCGGCAACATAGGACAGGAGTACTCCGATACCAGACATAACGCAGGATTTATGGTATTGGATGCCTGGGCTCAGGCATCCAATACTGTTTTCACCACCCAGCGTTACGGAGATGTGGCGGAGGTATCCTTCAAGGGCAGGAA
>JALFFZ010000024.1 GCA_022777585.1 Bacteroidales bacterium
TGAAGCCCTCGTTGTGGGTCGGAAGAAGGGTAATGTCATCTTCCATCTCACTGAAGAATTCCTCAACTTCCTCAATGTCAAATACATGGTCGAATGTCCATGTGCCGAGCAATGCCTCCTCGCTATAGAGTTTCAATGAGAAAGTATCATTGTTGCCGATCATAATCCTGTCTTCACCCTCCTTGATGCTGAGCTTGACTTCCGCACCTTCCTCGAATCCCGGCTTCAGGGAGAACTCAGCGATGGCGACATTGTCACCCGCCTTGAGCAGGGCGTGAGGCTCACCGCCGAAATTGAGATAAGAGGCGGCAGCTCCGCTTGCTGTAAGAGGAATGACAACATCCTCGTTCAACGAAAGGTCCTTGCCTGATACGGCTCCGCTCACGTCAATGCGTGCCCCGTAGGAACCGATTGCATTGTCGGTAGTGGAGGCGAAAGAGCAGAGGAGATTGTCGGAAGTGCTGGCGAAAGAGCAGATGAGAAGTTCCTCGGCGTCCACGGTGACAATGGTGACGCTTTTTGTTCCCGGGGCATATCCTGCAGGACATCTTCCAATGCCGACTGCAATCTGCTCATCCTGGGAAATCTTGATGTCGGAGATGGTTACTGTCCCGACAGTCTCACCTGCAGGAATTGTGACAGTGTCAAAGCCGGCAGCATACTTGTCGGCGGACGCTGACCCTGAGAAGATCAGACCTATGCGGATGTCAGATGCGGCAGGCTCGCTGACATTCACTGCAATATCCACGCTGCCACCGCCGTGAACGGTGTAGAGAGTCTTCTCGAATTCAACTGCAATCTTGCCGTCTTCAGAGCAGGCGACTGAGAGAATGGCCAATGTCAATATGGCCATCAATTTTGATAAATTCTTCATAATAAGGTTTTTATGTAATTACTTCGATATTGCTGCCTCGTATTCGGCCTTGGCCGCCTTCACTACCTCCCTCTCCTCCTGGGTAGGTACCTCCCCTGAAGGCTTGATGTATTCCTTGGCGGCATCGTCCGTCTTCGGTGGATATTTGTCAAATCCGCAGCCGCTGACTGCGCAAAGGCCCAGCGACAATGCAAATATAATAAATCTTTTATGTTTCATTGTACGAAAGCATTTGATCAGTAAACATATCCCGGGTTCTGCTCCAGACCCGGGTTCAGGTCAATGTCGTCCTTGGAAATGGGAGCAGTGTAGAGGTACTTCCTCGTAGTATATTTAAGGCCGTTGCTGATGATCCACCATTCAGGACGGCCGTTTCTCTTGAGCTCGAACCAGCGGTCACCCTCCATGTACATCTCCTTCCGCCTCTCGTCGAATATGGCCTGAAGCAGGGGTGTGAGAGGGTTTCCGAGGGCGTCCACCACTATCCTGTCTCCTTTCCTGACCGCCGGCAGAGTCGCTGCAGTCAGGTCTTCGGCCCCCTCTATTCTGTTGCGTCTCAATTCATTGAGCCATCTGAGAGCCCCCTCTTCGTCACCAAGGTGATACAGTGACTCCGAGAGCATCAGGACAATTTCCGAGAGCCTGACCTTGCATTCGGGAGTCTTGACATTCATCCTCTTCTTGTCGAAGCAGGCGGCATATCTCACGTCAGCTTCCGGATTATCTCCGTAAAGCCTTATCAATGAGGCGCTTGCCGGCCTTGTCGCAATATATCCCCTCATATAGGAGAAGTACCAGTCCAGCTCGCTGGAATTGTTGATATGCGAGCGCACCAAAACCTCTCCTGTCGCGTCATATTTCGAATTTATCATTGCCTCATACCCGGAAACAGGGGTGAGCGTATATCCGCTGTTTTCAATGATGTCCCGGCAGATTTTCTCCGCCCTGTCCCAGTCGCAGCACCAGAATGCCAGCTTGGCCCTGTAGGCCTTGATTATCCATTCCGTGAAGATGTAGGTCTTGTCGGAGGGATTGAGGGCCAGGGCGTTGCGGAACTGTTCGTCCGTGTATTCGTATGTCTGCCTCAATGTCCCCCTGAGCGGTTTTGCCGTGATGTCGAACACATCCACGACCGGGATGCCTGGAAGTTCGTCCGCCAGGTCATTGTCCCAGGGCTGGCACCAGCTTCTGAGGAGATTGTAGTAGCAGATTCCCTTGATGGCCCAGGCGGCTGACAACGTCCCCCTTGCCACGTCCGTATCCCTGCCCTTGAGATTCTCGATTACGATGTTGCAGTCTCTTACGGTTTCCCAGATGCTCTCGTAACGGAGCTGCATTGTGTTTATGAGCTCCCCGGAGTAAAGGTCGATATTGCCTGGCCTGATGTTGGCGTCAAGGTCATCTGCACAGCCCTCCAGCCGGGCGATAGTCTCCATGTTGCCGATAATGTCCTCGTCTCCACCGCCCTCGATGTCCCTCAGTCTGGTATGAATGAGGGAGGCGAACTCCTCGTCCGTTTTCGGGATTATCTCCCCCTGCGGCTGCACGTCCAGAAAACGCCCGCATCCTGTCAGAATCATGGCCGATACAATGATGATGTGCTTTCTCATATTGTCAGAAGTCGATGTTCATGCCCGCAGAAACGCTGCGTGTCGTCGGATAGGTGGCTCCCGGAACCTCCGGGTCCATTCCGTCATATCCGGTAAGGGTGAAGAAATTGTTCAGGGCAACATTGAAACTGATGCCCCTGAGCCTGATTTTCCGCATTGCCTTTTCAGGCAGGGAATAGGTGAGAATGATGGACTTGATTCTCAGGTAGGAATTGTTCTTCAGATAGATTGCGTCAAT
>JALFFZ010000030.1 GCA_022777585.1 Bacteroidales bacterium
GGAAGGCATTTCCGACGACGGGGTGACTGCCCATCTCTATTACGATGACAATGAGGAAAAACTCGGCCTTGAGTGCATCAGCTGCCATCTCGATGCCGGGCATTTCAATCCGGACTACAGCCATACGGCATTGAAGAAAGCCCCTCCGCAGTCAGGTGAGAAATATTCAGCGGCCGCAGTGGTAGATTCCTTCGAGGACTTCACGGAGACAGTACCGGGCACATCCGCATCCATCAGGATGATAGCCGTGCCGGGCGGGGAATTCACCTTGGGCAGCCCGGAGGACGAGAAGTTCAGGAAAGATGACGAGGGGCCTTGCCGCCGGGTAAGGATATCCCCGTTCTTCATGGGGGAGACAGAGGTTACCTGGGACCAGTTCTGGGCCTTCTATTCCGAGACAATGTCGGAGGGACGCACCCCGCCGTCCGTCATCTACGCCAACAATACCAGACCCGACCTCGATGCAGTCAGCGGCCCGACCCCGCCGTTCGGTTTCCCTGACCAGGGCTGGGGAATGGGTGACAGGCCTGCCATCACAATGACCCATTACGCTGCGGAGACATTCTGCCAATGGCTCAGTCTCAAGACCGGCAGGACTTACAGGCTGCCTACCGAAGCCGAGTGGGAATATGCCGCCAGGGCCGGCTCGGAGGGTGCTTATTTCTTTGAGGGCAAGCCGTCTGACTATAGTGGAGAAGGCTTCTGGAACAAGGTCTTCGGGGCGGACACGACGGTCATAAACAGCTACGCCATCTACAGCGCGAACAGTTCAAACCGTACTCAGGAGCCGTCGTTCGTGAAGCCTAACGCATTCAGGCTCAGGAATATGCTTGGCAATGTGATGGAATATTGCTCTGACTTTTATGCTGAGAAGGCATATTCTGAAATCAATGAAGGAGAATTGGACCCGAAGGGGCCGAAGGAGGGCAAGGAATATGTCGTGAGAGGAGGTAATTATGCCAGCGATGCGGCGGACCTCCGTTGTGCCGCAAGGTCCCATACCGAGCACGATGCCTGGCTCAAGACCGACCCGCAGAACCCGAAGAGCATATGGTGGTACTCTGATTTCAAGGGTATCGGCTTCAGGGTGGTCTGCGAGGTTCCGGAGAACCTTAAGTGATAATGACTGAAATATTAATAACATTACAACTATGGAAAAGAACAAGATGAACAGGAGAGACTTCCTCCAGAGATCCACGATTCTCGGAGTTGGCGGAATTGTAGGCGTATCAGCCCTCGCCTCGGCATGCAAGGGACCGAAATATGTGCCGATCAGGAATCCTGAGGACTATTACGTGCCGGAACTTCCGGACAAGGCCATCCAGGGCAGGGAAATCAAGGTGGGAGTTATCGGCTGCGGCGGACGCGGTTCCGGTGCAATTCAGAATTTATTCGATGCTGCTGACGGAATCAGGCTCACAGCCCTCGGAGACGTGTTCCCCGACAGGCTTGAAGGCCTCCGTAAAATGGCGGCTGAGAAACTCGGGCAGGAAGTTCCGGACGAGAACTGCTTCATCGGCTTTGACGCATATCAGAAGGTCATCGACTCTGGTGTGGATATGATCATTGACACCACTCCTCCGGTATTCAGGCCTGATCATTTCAAATATGCTGTCCAGAAAGGCGTGCATTCATTCCTCGAGAAACCGGTCGCCGTCGATGCAAAGGGTTACAGGACAATGATGGCAGCCGCAAAGCAGGCTCAGGCCAAGGGCCTTTGCGTTGTCTGCGGAACACAGCGTCATCACCAGCGTCCGTATGTTGAGGCTTTCCGGAAGATTCAGGAAGGCTATATCGGTGAAATCACCGGAGGCAATGTATATTGGAATCAGGGAATGCTCTGGTACAGGAACCGTGAGAAGGGCTGGAGCGATATGGAATGGATGATCCGCGACTGGGTGAACTGGAAATGGCTTTCCGGAGACCACATTGTGGAGCAGCACGTTCACAATATTGACGTATTCCTCTGGATGTCAGGATATAAGGTTGCGAAGGCAACTGGTTTCGGAGCCCGTCACCGCCGCATTACCGGTGACCAGTACGACCAGTTCAGCATTGACTTTGAGATGGAGAACGGAGTTCATCTCCACAGCATGTGCCGCCAGATTGACGGATGCTCCAATGCTGTGGGTGAAATCATATATGGAACCAAGGGCTCCTGGAACAGCTTTGATCACGAAATCAAGGATCTCGACGGCAATGTGGTCTGGAAGTTCGACAATGAAAAGGCTGAGACTGAGTTCCAGCAGCATAATCCTTACGTTCTCGAGCACGTTGATCTCGTGAACCATATCCGCAAGGGCGAGCCGATTGACGAGGCTACTGCCTGCGCAATGTCCACCCTTGCCGGCGTGATGGGAAGGACTGCAGCCTATACCGGTGACACTGTCTCCTGGGATGATATGAGCCAGTCAGAGATGGATTATCTCCCTGAGAAACTGGAAATCGGCCCGATGGATATGTCAGGCTATACAGTTCAGGTACCTGGAAAAGCCAAGTAATATGGACAGGAGGAGTTTTATTGGCAGTGCTGCGGCAGGAATCGCCGGGGCTGCCGTACTTTCCACACCTGCGGGCCTGCTGACATCCTGTGCAACCGGGACCAGTCGGAAGAGTTCGCCTGAACTGAAGCTTTCCTTCCAGGAGGGTACTGCTCCGGGAGAGAGCCTCAATGAGAAGTTCGACTATATGGAGAAGCTCGGAATCGTAGGCTTCGAGCCTCACGGGAAGCAGCTTCTGAAAAGGGCAGAGGAATTCCGTCAGGCCCTCAGCGGGAGAAATATCAAGGTTTCAGCCATCTGCGCTGGCTTTGACGGATTCATCCTTGCCGAAGATCCGGCAGTCAAGGCCTCATTTGACTCCTCAATGCGTGAACTCATTGCAGCTGCCGGGGAAATCGGTTCCACGGGTGTGATAATGGTGCCTGCCTTCAATGGACAGAAACCTTGCAGGCCTCATACGATGGAGACCAGGGATTATCTCTGCGAACAGCTTCACGAGCTCGGTGAATATGCATTGAAGCATAATACGACTGTAATTCTGGAGCCTCTCAACAGGAGGGAGGCCTTCTATCTCCGCCTTGTTTCCGATGCCGCCGCCATCTGCCGTGATGCTGACAGCGAGGGCGTGAGATGTATGGGAGATTTCTGGCACATGCAGGAGGAGACCTCCGACTATGCTGCCTTCATTTCCGCCGGCAAATATCTGCAGCACGTTCACGTGGCAAGCCGCGGGCAGAGAAGAATGCCTGGTGAGGATGGTCAGCTGGATAATTACATTGACGGTATGAGGGCTCTTAAAGAGCTTGATTATCAGAACTATATAAGTTTCGAATGCGGAACCGACGCTGACAGGGAGATAGTGGTCCCTGCCGCTGTGGAACTCCTCCGCAGACAATGGGAACAGGCTTGACATGAAGGCACGGCTCAGAAAAATGCCTTTTCTGCTTCTCGCAATCCTGATTGTCCTGCTTGTCGGGGCATCGGTGGCTGAGGCATTGGGAGGGCACGATTTCGCCGGAACATATTTTTATCGGGCACCGTACACGGTCATCCTCTGGGGAGCCGTGGCGGTGTCCGCTTTCTGTCTGATTGCATTCTCCCGTCTGAAGACTCCCGCATTGCTGATTCATATTGCCTTCGGCCTCATACTTGCCGGGGCGGCGACGACTTTCGTGACTGGGCGGCACGGGACTGTTCATTTGCGTGAAGGGGAGTCGTCCGACATTTTCATTACTGACGGGGGCCCGGAAAGGATGCCTTTCAGCATTGGGCTGAAGACCTTCCGGGTGGAGTATTACGATGGCACTGAATCTCCAAGGGACTATCACAGCACAATGTCTCTGCCCGATGGGGCTGAGGCCGTGATTTCAATGAATAAAGTTCTGAAATACAAGGGGTACCGCTTCTGCCAGGCAGGATTTGACAATGATTATGGCGGGGCGACCTACTCCGTGAGCCGGGACGTCGCCGGGATTTCCATAACCTATTCCGGATATCTTCTGCTGCTGATAGGTTTCCTGTCCTTCTTCTTCCGGAAGGGCAGCGGATTCAGGAGGCATCTTGCGGCATTGTCGAAGATGGCTGCCCTGGTTCTCCTGCTTGTTCCCGCGTCGTCCGGTGCGCAGGAGATTGATTCTGAGCTGCCGCCTGTCGGGGAAGCCCGTGGGCTACCGCAGAAAGAGGCGGACAATGCCGGCCGGATTTATGTCAGTCACGGGGGCCGGGTTATTCCCCTGAGTTCAATGGCGGGCCGCAATGGCCTCCGGGACGGAAAAGTCAGCCTGGACATTATCTGTAAGATTGCCTACAATGGGGATTCTCCTTCTGAAATGGAGGTTGTCCTGTTTGGGAACAGTCTGGCACGTATAGTACAGGCGGCAGAGAATCAGGACTGGGACAATTTCAATTCCGCGGTGGACCGGCTTGTGGAATACCAGGAGATGAAACTCTCATCGGAGCCCGGGATCAAGGAGGAGAGGCTGTACCGGATTTCCGATTTCAATCTTGCATTTGCCCTGCTCTGCCTTCTGGCAGGAGTGGCAGGTCTGTTCCTGTGCTTCCGCATGGCCGGGAAATCTGTCCGCATTGCCACAGTTGTGGTCGCCTGTTTTGCCCTGGTTTATCTTATCTTCAGATTCTTGCTTCAATGGCGCATTGCCGGCAGCATTCCGCTCGCCGACGGCTACAGTACAATGCAGTTCCTTGCTCTATGTTCCTGCCTGGCGGCGTTGTTGTGCATAATGCCGCGGAGGGGACAATGGGCTTCGTCCTCCCTGCTGATTGTCGCCGGGGCTGCCCTCCTCGTGGCTATGATGAGCAGCGCGGGTTCTGATGTCAGCAAGCCTGCCCCTGTGCTGGACTCCCCATTGCTCTGCATACACGTGATGCTTGTGATGATTGCCTACATGCTTTTCGCCCTTATGGCTGTCGGCGGGGCTGCCGCATTGATTCTGAATGCCTCTGGCAATGTTTCCGGCGATGCTCCTGCCCAGGATGGGCTGAACCCGATGGTGGAGAGGCTCTATCACATTGACTCAGTGGTTCTTTATTTCGCTGTTTTTCTTCTGGCTGCAGGCATTTTCACAGGGGCGGTCTGGGCCAATATTTCCTGGGGCCGTTATTGGGGCTGGGACCCGAAGGAGACCTGGGCCCTGATTACATTGCTCGTATATTCTTTCGGCCTGCATCAGAGCTCACTGAAAACAATGCGCAGGCCAATTGCCTTCCACGTTTTCACGCTTCTCGCATTCGCCTGCGTATTGATGACTTATTTCGGTGTGAACTACCTCCTGGGAGGACTTCACAGTTATGCCTGACTTTATCCGGAGCCTCCCGAGGGCATCAGAACCCAATCAGAGGCAGCGTGGACCTGAGGTCGTGACGCTTGCCGATGCTGAATGACATTCCGAAGTTCATCTGCATCCTGAGCTTTCCGTATGGGTAAGGGATGCCGTTGTCGGTAGCCTTTGCAAACTGGGTCATCAGGTAGTCCGAGCCGATGAAGAAGTTGAAGCCTTTCGGATGGAAGCCGAGGATGTATCCGAAGCCGCCACCGAATGAGGAAAGGGCTCCGTTGACGCTCATGGAGAACCAGTTGCAGGGCTTAAGATTGGCGTAGAGCCGGTTGCTCGTCTTGGTGTAGGGACCCTTGAAAGTGGTCGAGGACATTATGCCGACGCTGAGGCCGTCATAGAACGGCATCGTATATTCGGCTCCTGCGGTCAGAGTGCAGGCCAGCATATCGCTCCTTTTGCCGTTTGTGGAGGTCCTGCGGAATTCATACAGGTCCTCGAGACCTTCTCCGAGGGCGTTGAACTGCTCGTCAATGCTGTTTTCCCCGTCACCGTCGATAGATATGTTCTCGAATCCGTCGAATACCCAGCCCTGCTCTCCGGTCTCGGCCAGCGTGCTGTTTTTCCAGGAAATGAAGCCGAGGTCGCAGATGGCCAGCGAGATCCTCAGCCCGCGGATGAGTTCGAAGTCGGCGCCGAGGTCGAGGGCGGCTCCGTAGCCGGAGACAATCTTGTCATATGTCCAGGTGCCGGTGGTGCCGAGGTTCCCGAAATCGATGATGTCGTTCTCATCGGAGGACTCGGCTGTGCCGCTTTCACCCTTGGTCTTGATGTCCAGGAAGCCGCAGGATGCCTTCAATGAACCATTGGAATGCACGGCCCACCGGTCTTCCGTCATCTCTACCCGCATCTTGTCTACCCGGGCATCCACGTCGGCGAGTCCGGCAAGAAGTTTGAACCTCGCTCCGACATTGATCCTGTCCGCTATCGTCCTTCTGTATCCGAATGCCAGTTCGAGCCGGGCATTCCCTCCAACTGCAAGGTCAGAGATGTCATAGTACCGGGATTTCCCGGGATTCTTCACAAACTCGAAAAGTTCGTATGGAATGTTCGCAGTCATGTCCGCCTTGACGTTGGCATCGAAGCTGAAGAAAGCGTTCTTGCCCCATATTCCCAAGGTGAGGAGTGAGGCTGAAGCATTGACGTTCAGCCTGTTGTTGTTCTTGAGCTTGCCGAGGAAGTCGGATGCGGAGACCTCGGGCCCCAAGAAGGTGGTCAGCTGTCCGTCCGATGTAGGGAAAATGAAGGTGTTCACACCCATATTGGAATTCAGCCCCATTCCGAATCCTCCGAAAGCCGGCAGCGAGAAGAAACTACTTTCCGATGCTAATGCCGGATTGAAGCTGCGCCTCATATTGTATCCGTCAAGGAAGTAGGCTGACTGCAATGCAGTCTGGGCGTTCAATGAGGACAATGTCAGGATGGTACCGGCAAGAATCGCGATATATTTTTTCATATACTCTTAAAGTTCAATGTCAACCTTTCCCTGAAGACGGGCTTTGATATTTTCAGCGCGTACGCATTGACTTGGCTCTATAGGTGTGCCGAGGAGGTCGCTGCCGGGAGCATAGGCTTCAATCATAAGCCTGATTCCGTCCAGCCTGGTTATGTCTCCGCCCCCGTTTATCACTATTTCAACAGGAGTGGTTGACGGGTTGTTGAGGGTTCCTCCCTTGATCTCAGCAGTCAGCTCAATGTCGATTTCGGGTACCGGATTCTCATCAACGTCAATGGCTGTCGCCGTCAGGACGAACCTCAACGGTATATGATTCAGGAAGTCGAGCGTCAATGTGAGCTTGTCAAAGTCGAAGCTTGCATCCTCGTTGTTGAAGGTGCTGTTCCAGCCGGAAACGTCATAATGGTCGGAAAAGTGGAAATCCGCATCAGGCGTGAAAGAAAAAGACGGAAGGTGGAGAAAATCCCCGATGAGAATTGCCTCAGTGTTGCCGATGGGCACGCTTACGTCTCCCTCGATGCACATGGTAGTGTCAATTTCCCTGGTCAGGTCATAGTCCGGATTCATGCAGGAAGCAAGAGCCAGGGCAAGACTTGACAATAACAGGACAGAATATCTGTGAAACATATTATTGATTGTTGATTGTTAAGTAGGTACTCACAAAGTTACATAATAAGATCCAAATATGGAAATCTTGATTGTGCATTTGTGCTCCAAACCTTGTATCTTTGCACCGCAAACCAAACGACAATGACAAATTACCATCCATCGGCATTGCCGAACAGCAGAATAGATGTGGCGGATGTCCTCAGGGGCATTGCCATTGGAGGAATCGTCCTCATTCACTTCATCGAACATCTTAATTTCTATGACTTTCCGGAGCCATCCAGTCCGCTGATGGCCAGCATTGACAAGGGAGTGTGGGATACAGTCTTCTTCCTGCTTGCCGGGAAGATGTATGCTGTTTTCTCCCTGCTTTTCGGGCTCAGCCTCTTCATTCAGCACGACAATCAGGCTCAGAAGGGAGTGGATTTCAGGCCGAGGTTTGTCTGGAGGATGGTGCTGCTGATGATGTTCGGCATTCTGGACCTGCTTTTCTTCAATGGGGATATCCTTTTCCTTTATGCCGTCTGCGGACTTCTCGTACTGCCCCTTGTAAGGGCATCGGACAAGCTTGTGGCGGGCATTGCAGTATTCCTGGCCCTGCAGCCGGTGGAAATTGCAAGTATTGTTGTCGGTCTGTTCAATCCCGGAGCCTCACCTCTGAATCTTGGGACCGGGGCTCTCTTCGGCGCGATTATGCCTGCCCAGCAGAGCGGGTCTTTCCTCGATGTGGCGAGGGCAGACCTGATTTACGGACTTCCGGTGAATTTCACCTGGGCGATTGAGAACGGAAGGATGACACAGACCATATTCCTTTTCCTTGCAGGTATGCTGATAGGCCGGAGAAGGCTGCTCTACGATGAGAACGGCAACGTTGATTTCTGGAAGAAAGTTCTGGTAATATCTGCGGTGGCACTTGCCGTGATACTGCCTCTCATCCCGCTTACGTCCGGCTGCGGGACCCCTATCATACGCAAGAGCCTCACGGTGATGCTCACGATGTGGAGGAATCTGGCAATGATGCTCATCATCATCTCCGGCATTGTCCTGCTGTTCTACAGGACGCGGTTCGGAGGCAGTCTGAAGCTTCTTGCGCCATACGGCAAGATGAGTCTCACTCATTATATCGGCCAGTCCGTGGTCGGAGCCCTGCTTTTCTACGGCTGGGGATTCGGCCTCTACAAATATTGCGGTCATACGGTCAGTCTCCTGATGGGTGTGGTTCTGGTAACAGTTCAATGTCTATTCTCCCACTGGTGGCTCAGAAATCACAGGCGGGGTCCTCTCGAGCAGCTCTGGAGCAATGCCACCTGGCTCGGTGCCAAAAAATAATCGAATACAATGGCGAATCCACTGAAACAGCTGGCAGGCGAGACTGCAGTCTATGGCCTGAGTACAATACTGGCGAGGATAATCAACTTCCTCTTCGTCCCGTTCTATACCCGTCTCCTTACCCCTTCCAGTTACGGAGTGGTCACGGAGTTCATGGCCTATATAGCAGTTCTTCAGGTGGTTCTGGTTCTCGGTCTTGAGACCGGATGCTTCAATTTCGCCAATAGGGAGGGCGTCGATTCACGCAAGGTGTATTCCAATGCCCTTGCCGCCGTCTTCGGCACGAGTTTCTCCTTCCTCGCCTTCCTGGTATTGTTCAGGGACGGAATCGCCTCTGCCCTCGGATATCAGGGCTTCGGCAACTGCATCATTTACATTGGCGGAATCCTTGCCCTGGACTGCACCACGGCCATACTTTTCGCCAAACTCAGGCAGGAACACAAGGCCTTCCGCTTCGCCATTTTCAAGACGGTGAAAATCCTGACCGAGACGGCGGCCAACATGGTCCTCTTCTTCTGGTACCCGGCTCACGTGAATCCGGTGATGTCCGTCTTCATTTCCCCGACACCGGATTTCACCTACGTAATATTCGCAATATTCATAAGCAGCGTGATCTGCGGCCTCCTGTTCATTCCTGACCTGGTGAAGTTCTCATTCAAGTTCGACGCGAAACTGCTCAGGCAGATGCTGGCCTATTCCATTCCGCTGATGATTGCCGCGCTGCCGGGTATTGTCAATGATTTCCTCGACAGGATTCTTTTCAGATATTTCGACACCGACCCGGAGGCCTGGCGTTCCAGTCTCGGCATTTTCCAGGCTGCGGTCAAACTGTCCGTAATAATGAATCTTTTCATCCAGATGTTCCGCTTTGCAGCCGAGCCCTTCTTCTTCCAGAGATCCCGTGACAAGGGCTCGAAGCAGCTCTATGCCATCGTGATGGAGTTTTTCACGGCCTTCTGCGGCCTGATTCTCCTTGGCGTATTCCTGTATCTGGACATATTCTCCCTCATTATAGGAAAGGATTTCCGCTCCGGAATGGGAGTGGTCCCTGTAATGCTTCTGTCATACATGCTTCTCGGGATGCTCTTCAATGTCTCAATGTGGTACAAGCTCTCCGGAAAGACCAATATGGCCCTGTGGATAACTCTGGCCGGTCTGGTGGTGACCATCATTGTAAATGTGGTATTCATGCCGGTGTTCTCGTTCTGGGCCGCCGCCTTCGGCCATCTCGCCAGCTATCTGGTGATGTTCGTGATCAGTGCCGTGCTCGGAGCGAAATATTATCCGATTCCGTACGACTGGAAGAGAATATTGTCATTGATGCTTTCGATGGCTCTCATCTGCGCAGCCACAATTTTCATTGACAAGGCCTTCTTCTCCGGTGTGGTCATCGGCGTTTCCTCCGCGGGCGAGGTGATATTGAAACTTGCAGTCCATACCGTACTGATTCTGGTGTATATCGGAACTGCCGCATTCCTTCTCAGGGGAAGGTACAGCAAGGCCCTGACGGCGTAATTTGATATTGTATGTCAGAAAGAATAACAACAATGGAGCGTGGTATGCAGAGGCGTACCGAATTGCTCCTGGGAAATGAGAACCTTGACAAACTTCAGAGGGTGAAGGTGCTGATTTTCGGACTTGGAGGTGTCGGCTCCTGGTGTGCCGAAGCATTGGTCCGCAGCGGTATCCGCAACATCACCATAGTCGATTCGGACCGCGTGTGCGTAACCAATTGCAACCGGCAGCTGATGGCCACGAGCAAGACTATAGGCCAGGTCAAGGTCGAGGCTTTGCGTGAGCGCCTTCTGGAAATAAATCCTGATGCCAACATAACCGCATTCCAGAAAATCTACAATGCTGAAAATGCGGGAACTTTCCGGATGGAGGAATACGACTTCATCATTGACGCAATTGATTCTCTTTCGGAGAAGGCCGACCTGATAATTCGCGCCACGTCTCTTCCCGGGCACATCACTTTCATTTCCTCAATGGGCGCCGCCCTCCGTACCGATCCGTTCAAGGTAAGGCATACGGAGTTCTGGAAGGTGGCCGGAGACCCTTTGGCCCGAGCCCTCCGCAAGAAGTTCAAGCGTATGAATGTGTGGCCCGCAAGGAAGTTTCAGTGCGTGTACAGCGAGGAGAAGCCTATGGAGAACCTCGGAGAGAACCACGCATGTGGCACAGGAGGTTGCCTTTGTCCCAAGGCGAAACTGCTGTCCGGGAAGCGTGGCACTGACACTGCCATTTACGATGCTCCGGGCGACCAATCCCTGGTGGAACACGAGTGGTGCTCCTCAAAGGCTCAGGTCAACGGCTCGATATGCCATATCACCGCAATCTTCGGAATGTCCATCGCGGGTATGGTTGTCAATGCCGTTATTGGCAGGCGCGTTTTTTGACCTTGGCCGGAAAGCAGTCTGCTGAGGGTGCTCTGGTCAATGCCGAGGAAGCCGGCAATATGTTTCTTCATTGCCTTTGAGAACAGTTCGGGATTGTTCTCGAGCAGATTCATGAGCCTGTCCTTCGCGTCAGAGCCTATCATTCCTTCAAGTCTCCCGCACACGTTGCTCAGGCCGCGTATCAGAATGTCATAGAAGTAATTTCCAATTAATCCAAATGGAATAAATTGCCTTTTTTATTCATCTGAAACGATTAAAAATTTGACAAAGGTCAAATGTGGTGAATATTGGTTGGATATAAGCGAATCTCAGGTTGAATTTTTATTCCGATTTGCCTATCTTTGCGCCTGCAAAATTGTGGTCAAATCTCGAAAAGTTACAGATTGTAACTTGGATCCTGTGATTTTCTGAAGATTTGATACCAACCTGCTTGCAAAAAAATATAAATATCAATAACTATGAAAGTTTTCAAGTCATTGATTGTCGCTTTCTTCCTATTGTCCGGATTGACGGCGTTGGCTCAGCAGAAAGTGACGGTCAGAGGCGAAGTGGTCGCTGCCGACACCGGTGAACCGCTCATCGGAGCATTCGTGGTCACGGGTCCTTCCTCGGGAGTCTCAACCTCGGTTGACGGCACTTACGAAGTGTCTGTGGATGCCGGAACGACTCTCTCATTCCAGTTCATCGGATTCCAGCCGACGACCTTCCTCGTCCCTTCCGGGCAGAAGGAGATCGTGCACAATGTCACTCTCGAGAGCGATGCACAGGCTCTTGAGGATGTAGTCGTTGTCGCATACGGCGTGCGCAAGAAGGGAACCATAGCAGGTTCGGTATCCACAGTCAAGTCGGATGCCATTGCAGATACTCCTGCAGCCAGCTTTGACCAGGCCCTTCAGGGAAAGGCCACCGGCCTGATGGTACTGTCCAATTCCGGAGAGCCGAGCGCCACCGCATCTTTCCAGATCCGCGGAACCAATTCCATCAACTCCGGCACCTCGCCTCTCTTCATCCTGGACGGCATTCCGATTTCCGCATCCGATTTCAATGCCATCAGCCCGAATGACATAGAGTCCGTATCCGTGCTTAAGGACGCATCCAGCACCTCCATCTATGGTGCCCGTGCGGCCAACGGAGTCGTCGTCATCACCACGAAGCGCGGACGCATCGCCCAGGATGCCAGGATTACCCTGCGCACCCAGGCGGGCTTCTCCCAGATAGCCGGCAGCAAGTGGAACCTGATGAACACGGCCGAGAGAATCCAGTACGAGCAGGAAGTCGGACTGACAGACGGCAAGAATTACGAGAAACTCGCCAAGACGGACGTGAACTGGCTTAACGAAGTGTTCAACAAATATGCTCCTCTCCAGAACTACGAACTTCAGGCGAGCGGAGCCACTGACAAGCTGAACTATTACGTGTCCGGAGGCTATTACAGCCAGGATGGAACCACTGCGGATTCCGACTTCAACAGGTACAACTTCAGGGTGAACCTCGAGGCCCAGGCCAAGAAATGGCTGAAAATCGGCACGAACTCCATGCTGGCCTACGAGAAGTACGACGAGTCGGTAGAGGGAGTCTATGCGGTCAATACCCCGATTGCGGCAGCCCGCTTCATGCTGCCTTACTGGAATCCATACCGCCCGGACGGAAGCATCGCCTCCATCAATGACGGCTCCTGGAAGGGGCTCGGCGAGAACCCTCTCGAGTGGAGCCGCAACAACCCGTATACGACAAAGAAATACAAGGCAATCGCCAATATGTTCGCCGAGGCCACCATCATCGACGGCCTCGTGCTCAAGGTACAGGGCGGTGTGGACTATACCCACGGTGCGGTGAAGAGCACCAGCACCCCGAGCTACCTTCCGAACAACGGACAGGGCAAGGCCGGAAGGAACTCCTCAGATGCGTTCAACCTTACCGTCACTACGACATTGAACTACGGCTTTGACGTAAAGGATGATCACCATCTGAACATAATGCTTGGCCAGGAAGGCGTGGACTACAGGTCTGAGGGCTTCAGCGTATCGACAGCAGGTCAGTCCAATGACTGGCTTACGGACGTGTCCTCGGCCACCAGGGCTACAGGATGGAGCAGCACAAACTCCTCATACTCATACGTTTCATTCTTCGGAAGAGGAGAGTACAACTGGGGCCAGCGCCTCTATGCCGATCTTTCAGTCCGCGGAGACGGATCCTCCCGATTCGGTTCCAAGGGACGCTGGGCGGCATTCTGGTCTCTCGGCCTGATGTGGAACGTAAAGTCGGAGAACTTCCTCAAGGACGTGGACTGGCTGACCAATGCGCAGCTGGCAGTCAGCACCGGAACCTCCGGCAACTCCTCGATTCCGAACTACGACCACCTCGCCCTCGTGTCAGGAGGCAAGGAATATTGGGGTCAGGCGGCAATCGGCCCGTACTCGAAGGGCAATGAGAACCTTGAGTGGGAGAAGCTGATGACCACCAACGTGGCCCTCCACCTCGGATTCTGGAACAGGATCAATCTCGATGCCGAGTTCTACAACAAGAAGACCACCAACATGCTCATGTCCGTTCCGGTATCCTACGCCGACGGCGGCTACGGATTCAAGTGGGACAATGTCGGAGCAATGGTGAACAGGGGAGTCGAACTCAATCTCGGCGTGGACGTCATCGCTACCAGAAATTTCCACTGGAACGTGAATGCCAATGTATCATACAACTACAACGCAATCAAGGAACTTTACAACGGCCTTGACGAATACGTGGTATCCACTACCGGAACCAAGCTCGTGGTAGGCCATTCCTACGGTGAGTTCTTCCTGAACCGCTTCGCCGGAGTCAATCCTGTCAACGGAGACGCCCTCTGGTATGACAAGGACGGCAACATCACCAATGAGATCAGGGATTCGGACAAGGTGATGGTAGGCAAGAGCTGCATCGCTCCATGGATGGGCGGTTTCGGTACCTCATTGGCCTGGAAGGGACTTTCCCTCTCCGCCCAGTTCAGCTGGGTGGCTGACAGGTGGATGGTCAACAACGACAGGTTCTTCGAGGAAGGCGGCGGACTCTTCGACGCCTACAACCAGTCCAGGAGAATGCTTTACGACAGATGGAAGAAGCCTGGTGACGTGACTGATGTACCGAGACACGGCGTGTCCCCGCAGTTCGACACACATCTTCTCGAGGATGCCTCATTCCTGAGGCTCAAGAATCTGATGCTCTCCTATTCCCTCCCGTCTCCATGGATGGAGAAGACCCGCTTCTTCAGCGGCATCAGGGTTTATGCGCAGGCGCAGAACCTGTTGACATTCACCGGTTTCTCCGGACTTGATCCGGAATCGAGCAGCAATGTCTACAAGGCGCAGTATCCTCTTGCCCGCCAGTTTACATTCGGACTTGAACTTACTTTCTAGGATATGACAAATTTCATCAAATACAATATCAGGGCGATGGCCCTGGCGGCGTCGATTCTCTGCCTTGTCTCCTGCCTCGAGAAATATCCGGAGGAGGCAATTCCCGAGGAGAAGGCCCTGACAACGGTGGACGAGGCGAATCAGTTCGTCCTTGGAATCTACGCCGATTTCAAGAGCAGCGCCCTGTACAGCGGCCTGCTTACATTGCTCCCGGACATCCAGGCAGACCTTGTCTATGCCGTCGACGGCTATTCCAATACCTACGGGGATATCTGGAGATGGGAGATTCTCCCTACAAGCAATGAAATCACCTCGGTATGGGCTGCCCTCTACGGGGTTATCGGAGACTGCAACTTCTTCTTCGACTATGAGCCTGCACTGCGTGCTTCATTGACCTCGGACGAGGAGGTGGAGCAGCTGAACGAGCTCTGCGGCGAGACCCACTTTGCGAGAGCATTGGCTTACTCCGAACTTATAAAATGCTTCTGCAAGGCGTACGAGCCGGAGACTGCCGGGGACGAACTCGGAGTCATTCTCGTGGACAGCTACCACAATCCGGGCAAGTTCACAAGGTCTTCATTGAAGGAATCCTATCAGTTCGTGCTGGATGACCTGGCCAAGGCTGAGGAACTTGTAACTTTCGGTGACACATACAGTTCCGTATATTTCACCAAGAGCCTGGTGCACGCCCTCTATGCCAGAATCTACCTCTATATGCAGGACTGGGACAAGGCAATAGAGCATTCCACCGAGGTCATTGAGGATGATGCCCTCTCACTTTCGAGCGCATCCAGAATCTACAGCTCGGCCGGAGTGTCCTTCTACGATTATATGTGGACCAACGACGTTGCCACCGAGATTATCTGGAAGGTCGGCTTCACGACCACATCCTACGGCGGCGCCCTCGGCCAGGTATTCCTGAACTACAATTACGCATATTACCGTCCGGACTACGTTCCTGCTTCCTGGGCGCTGAATCTCTACACCGAAAAGGATCTCAGGTACAATTCTTTCTTCACTTCGACAACCACGGGCTATGCCCACGGCCTCACCTGGCCTCTCCTTACCAAGTATATGGGCAACAAGGAGTTCCTGAACAGTGGCATTCTCCACGTGTCAATGCCTAAGGTCTTCCGCCTTTCCGAGCAGTATCTCATCCGTGCCGAGGCAAGATGCCGCAGGGGAGAGTTCGGCATCGCAGCAAAGGATATCACCACGCTCAGAACGGCCCGTTACAGCGACTACAGTTCCACCAGCATCAGTGCAGACAACTGGCTTCAGACAATAAGCGACGAGCGTGTCAGGGAACTCTATATGGAAGGCTTCCGTCTCCAGGACCTCAAGCGCTGGCACAAGGGCTTCGAGCGCACCCCTCAGAGCAATACCGTGGCCAAGGGAAGCAGCCTCAAGATCGAGGCGGACGACCCTCTCTTCGTATGGCCGATTCCACAGCATGAGCTCAATTCTCCAGGCTCGGAAGTACAGCCTAATGAGAGCAACCGATAAAACTGAATGACAATGAGACATTTGAATATAATAACATTGGCGGCAGCCGCAGTGCTTGCGCTCGCCTCCTGCCAGGAGAAGTACATCACTTATTCCGGCCCGTCCTACATTGCATTCCCGGACACACTGAGTATCTGCCCTGTCCAGCAGAACGGGGTGCCTTTCGACCTTGTGGTAGCCTCTACCAATACTTCCGACCACGACCGCACGTTCGGAGTGGAGGTGGTGGCCTCCAAGTCCAATGCCATTTACGGACATCATTACCGCCTGGAGTCCCAGACTGTTGTCATCCCTGCCGGAGAGCGTACCGCAAATATCAGGGTGATAGGCAATTACGACAATGTGGCTGCTGATGATTCCCTGAGTGTGACATTGTCCCTCGTTTCAGCAGAAGATGAAAACTGGGAGCTTTACGGACAGCAGACCCGCATTCTCCTGAAGAAAATATGTCCTTTCGACATTCATAATTTCGAGGGCTGGTGCAGGGTTACATCCTCATTCTGGCTCCAGTATTCCTCATCATTGGACTACAGCCGTCTTGTGAAGGCTGAGGTCGTGGATGACCATACCGTGGTAATCAAGGATTTCCTGATGGACGATTTCGACATCACAATGACATTCGACAACTCCGACATTATCAATCCTGTGATCACTATGGGTGACGAGCAGATTATCGGTGACACCAGGGTACCGTTCAACTACATCTACGGTGACGGTTACATCCGCGCTTATGAGGCTCCGATTGACTGGTCCATCGACATTTGCGGAAGGTTTGCCATCACATATATGACCCTGTATGTCAAGAATGTAGGTACCATCGGAACTTATGTGAACATAATTGAGTGGCTGACCGACGAGGAGGTAGCCGAACTTCAATAATTGACCATTATTAACAATATTCAATATGAAAACGAACAGATTTTTTGCCGTTTTGGCATTGACCGCAGCGATTCTTGCGTCTGCGGGGTGCAAGAAGGACGAGCCTGTGAAGAAGATCACCTTCCCGGAGGCCCAGACCCTTCAGATCTCCATCGACGAGACCCTGCCTCTCGTTTTTGAGGCAGATGCCGACTGGAAGCTTACTATTGACAAGCAGTGGCTTGTGTTCGTGGATGGCGAGGCTCAGGTATCCCAGATTTCCGGTGTGGCAGGTCCTGTGTCCCTCACTCTCACCACGGCTGACGTGACCTCCATCTTTGACGAGGAGACCGCAACCATTGACATTACCATGGGTACTGAGACCCAGACTCTCTGCACTGTCACAAGACTTGCCGAGGAGCGCACTGCTACTATGTGGAGCTTGCCTTGGTCCGGGGAGGGTGAGGAAATCACCAGCCTTGACTTCAAGTATGAGTGGGGTTCAGTCTCTACTGCCAAGGTAACCTTCTCTGCAAACTTCGACTGGGTTGTAAAGTCTATTCCGGACTGGATGGAAGGAGAGCTCTTCTCAGGTGCCGCCGGCGACTGCGACAACCAGAATTATCAGTACTTCGGTGTCAAGGAGGAGGCATATCCATATGAGAAGACAGGAAATATCGTCATTTCTGACCAGAGCGGTGAGCACGAGATCACCTTCCCTGCCACATTCACCGGAATGGGCGAAGAGGATATTCTTATCCGTGACGGTGCGAAGGATGTATGGTCTATCGCATTCTCAGCAAATCACTTTGTGAAGACAATGGGGCCTTCCGGAATGGAGGAGTCTGACAGGACCTCGATGGACCTTTCCATCATGACCAGGAATATGGAATATATGGTGATGCCTCTCGAGAAGAAGGACCCTTATGGAATGGGCCAGATGTGGTTCGCAGACCCTTGGCAGATCCGGGTCGATACAGATACCCCGGGTATGGTCAAGGTTTCAGTAGAGCCGGATATGGCCGAGGGATTCGAGGGTTACATCCTCATTGTCCCTAAGGCTCTCTGCCCTGAGAATCCGGATGACTTCGGCCAGTCCTGGTTCACCAAGTTCGAGAACAGCGACTATATGATCAAGGTGACTGTGGATGCTCCTGCAGCAACAGCCGGCGGCTTTATGCTGTCCTGGACCAGGACTTTGGCGAAGGGCGAGGCTGTGCCGTTTACCTCTTATGATGGTTTCGGCGGAATGAAGCCGTCTGATTTCCAGTATGGCCTTCCTGATGACAATACTTACGTATACGAGCTTCCTTCCGAGATAAACGGTCCTCTGGCAATGCTCCCAATGGGCTTCCCTTCAAACTGGCAGGCAGGTGTTTCCAATGGCGAGACTGTAACGTATCTCTTCAGTGCTTCAGGTGAAGGCTTCTCTTCCGACAAGTCCAACTTTGATGTGGCTGCAAATATTTACGAATCCAACGGGCAGTCACACATGGCTCTCTCATACTCAGAAGCAGCCATGAAGGCCGCACCAAGCATGTCATTCCTTATTATCTCCTTCTATCAGGATATGTCTGAGCTCGAGATGTACAAGCCATCTGCTGCTCTGGTGCTTGTCAAGATGTAATCATTGGCCAAGATTAGATTGAAATAAAACAAATTTTGATAATGAAATTCTTCAACCGTATTTTGCGGTCACTTTTACCGGTTATCGCCGCGGCATCCGTATTCACCGGATGCCGTGACGAGGAATCGGATGTGGTGCCGGGTTATGGATATGTACAGTTCTATCTATTCAAGGACGCCTCCTATACGAAGGCGGGCCAGAACGAGCTGGAATTTCTTGCCGATGCCGCAAAACTCAAAGTGGCCCTCCGTACAAATGACAATGACATCATCACCCCTACCGTGACGGTGGAGGCTTCCAACAAGTCCTTGGCCGAGTACGGTATGCAGACTGACAAGTTCAGGCTGCTGGCAGGGGACTATACGATTACTTCGTACCAGGTTCTCGATGCCTTGGACAACCCTGTATTCATGGGCGAGCCTGCCGAGGAGACGACTATCAGCGTAGTCGCCGGAGGACTTGTCACACAAGATCTTACAGTCAATGTCACGGAGAGAGGCAAAGTTCATTTCACCCTTGTGAAGAATTCCCCGGAAGTCAAGGCCTCCGGCGTGGATTCATATCCGTTCTATATGATAATGTCGGCGGACGTCACAGTCAGGAACACCCTGACCCACGAGCAGACGACATTCACCAACCTTGCGGTCGAGCACAGGTTTGTCGAGAGAGAGGACGGGTATATGACGGCTGTCTGCGAGTCGGACACACTCGTCACCATCAAAGGTGGAACATACGAGGTTACGAAGTTTGTCACATATTTCGACAAGAAGAGGAAGGTCAAGGAGACCTGCTCCAATGTGGAAAAGAACAGTTTCATTGTCAAGGATAATGCTGTTACCGAGGCATCAGTCCCGGTAACTCTCGACCTTACGGCAGGATATATCCGTGATGCGATTGCCCTCAAGAAAATCTGGGAGGGCCTCGACGGACCGAACTGGAAGGTTAAATGGAATTTTGATGCCGATGTGGATATCTGGACAGCCCAGCCTGGAGTCCAGATTCTCGAGGATGGCCGCATTGCCTCCCTCAATTTCGAGGATACGGGTGCACACGGCCCTATGCCTGCCGCAATCGGCGACTTGTCCGAGCTCAGGATGCTCATCCTCGGTACCCATTCATACTATGAGGGTACGTCTGTCACCGGCAAGTCCCAGAAATACACAGAGTTCACCCCTGAGAGCAGGGAGGAGCTCCGGGAGTCATTCACAAGGACATTCGTCAAGAACACCGACCGGTATGACTGCTTCTCGGAGGAAATGCGTCTGGGATTGAAACTCAGGGACGTTCCTCTCGTCGAGAATGCTGAGCCTCTCAGGACCCTCCCGGGGCCTGACCATGCCGTCAACTATTCCAACGGTATCACATCCCTCCCGGCTGAAATCAACAATCTCAAGAAACTCCAGTATCTATATGCCGCATACTCTCCTCTCACAACCCTTCCTGAGGATATGTCCGGACTGGAGTCGCTTACAGACGTGGAGATGTTCTATCTCCCTGACATCACGGAGTTCCCGAAAGGCTTCGCCACGCTCCCGAAACTCCAGGTGATTACCTTCGCCTGCAACTATGCAGTCACGGAGCAGAGTATGTATGACGGGCTTGTAGCGCTCAATTCAAGTGCCGCCGCATCCTCCATACAGGGACTTTATCTCCTCAACCAGAAGATGGACCGCATTCCTGACCTCAGGAATTGCGAGAGAATGTCTGTCCTCAATATCCAGAACTGCGGAGTCAATGCCTTTGAGGCCCCGTTCGGCAAGAAGCATTATTTCGTCCAGTTCTTCGCGAACAACAACAATCTTTCATCCCTTCCGGTGGATGAAAACGGCTATTTCCTCGGCTACGACGGAAATACCGAGGAACTGATCTTCTCCGGCAACAAGTTCACGTCAATGCCTGACATATTCGAGGCCAAATCCCCCTACAGTATGGGAACAGTGGACTTTTCCAACAACCTGATCAGTTCTTTTGACAATTACGACGGAAGCGGTTACCGCGGAGTGAACTGCGAAGTCCTGAATCTCGCTTTCAACAAGCTCACCGAGTTCCCTGTGGAAATCGCTGCGAGCAACTCCGCATTGAAATATATCCAGCTTCAGGGCAACGGAATCGAGAAAGTCTCTGAGGATGCACTGAAGAGCGACTATATCAACAGGATCACCACCATTGACCTGTCATACAACAAGCTGACTTCCCTTCCGGACAATTTCAACTCCACCACATTCCCATATCTCACGGGTCTTGATCTGAGCTACAACAGGTTCCCGGCCTTTCCGTATGCGGCGGTGAACAACCAGTATCTCACGGTTTTCATCTTCCGTCACCAGAGGGATGCGGGGGGCAACAGATGTATGCGCGAGTGGCCTACCGGAATCGGCGGCGCACTCTACGGTCTCAGAGCTCTCTACCTTGGTTCCAATGATATCAGGGCGGTCAATGACAACCTGTCTTATCTGATTTACAATCTCGATATCAGCGACAATCCGAACATCAGCATTGACGTAAGCAACATCTGCTCCTACATCGGAGCCGGCTATTTCAACCTGATTTACAGTCCGGACCAGGATATCAGAGGCTGCGACCAGTATCTTAAACTCAATAAATAGGAGGACTTGGGAATGAAGAAGATAATATCAGCATTGATGATTATTTCCCTCCTTGCGGCAGTTTTTTCCTGCCGGGAGGATGAGAAGACCGTCGGCTTCGGAATCGGAACCGACACAATCACTCTCGGTCCTGAAGGCGGTATTGAAATCGTCAGCCTCGAGGCTGAAGAAGGTTGGATTGCCAATTCCACAGTGCCGTGGATTGTGGTTTCCCCGTCCAATGGCTATGGCTCCATAGATTGTGAGGTGAAGGTGGACACTACCCTGATTTCAGGAGATGTCCGCAGGGGAGTTGTCCGTTTCACTGCACGTTCCGGTGAAAGCAAGGACCTTTCTGTCATCCAGGCCGGCTATGACAATGTGATTTCCCTCTCTTCGGCAGAGGTCGAGATTCCGAGCTATGAGGCATACGGAAAGAGATATTTCGAGATCAGCCTCACATCCAATGTCCCTGTCACCGTGGATAATGATGCGCAGTGGCTGAAAATTGGAGATTTTGACCTCAATCTTGACAGGGGCTCTCGTCCCCGTACTGTCAAGCTTCGCATTGACTGGGAGTCCAACAACCGGCCGGAGGAAAGGCTTGCCGAGGTGAGGTTCGTTCCGGTATCCGGAGTTGAGCTTGCCCGACAGGATGTCTTGAAGGTAGTCCAGGAGGCTGCAGCGGCCATTCCTGACAGCAGGGAGGGTGACTCCCTTGCCATTGTCGGATGCGCCAGGAGCCTCGGCTTCGATATGGGAAAATATGAAGGTGAGAATATGTCCAACTGGAACATTGTCCAGCTCTGGGAGCCTACGGACGAAGGCTTCACTGAGGACAAGAGAGGCCGCGTGAAAGCTTTGGCCTTCTCATATTTCTTCACAAAGGACGGTATTCCTTACGAGATTCAGTTCCTCTCCAAACTGGAGACTTTGGTCCTCTACAGTAACGGGAATTCCTTCCTCTACCGCTTCCATTCAGGAGAGTATCTCTCCAAACTGACCAATCTCAAGCATTTCCAATGCTTTGCGATGGGGCTTTCCGAACTTGACGAGGACTTCAAGAACCTCAGGAATCTGGAGACATTGATTCTCGCCGCGAACAACTTCGATGAGGTTCCTCCGATTCTGACTCCGGAGAACTTCCCGAATCTCAAGCATCTGGATTTGGCTGCAAACCGTGTCAGGGTGCTCTTCGATATGACCACTACCACGGCCGACAAGGAAGAATGGGGCGGTCTTTACAAGAATGACGGGACGAACTTCCCGACCTGGCTCCTGAAGTGGGAGAATCTGGAGTATCTCCGCCTCTCCAATAACTATATGCAGGGCGAAATTCCTGATATGGAGGATTATGAAGTCCGCTGGACAGAAGAGGAGGTTGCTGCCAATGACACTCTCCCGCGCGGGAACAACAACCCTGCGGGTTACAATATCATAGGCAAGCCGAAAGTGCTTCCGAATGCCAGATATTTCGCCATCAACCTCAATCTGTACACCGGCAAGATTCCGGAGTGGATTCTCTACCATCCTCATCTGATGGAATGGGCGCCGGACATCCTTGTCTTCAACCAGGATGGCGAGACCGTGAGGGCTGACGGCAAGACACCGGGCTTCAGCAATATCCCTGTATCCCCGGACTACTATTATGATGCATATCCATTGTTGAAACCGGATTATTACGACCAACTGTGATGAGAAACTCTATCAAATATACAGCCGCCGCCGTCATTGCGGCAATAATCGCCGGCGCTTGTGACTCCTCGGAGGCTCTCC
>JALFFZ010000039.1 GCA_022777585.1 Bacteroidales bacterium
ATCTGTCCACTTTCAATGGGCGCACATAAGTCTGATGAGCTTTCGGCTCAGCTCCAGGGCATCAAGAAGGCAGGTTACAAGCTTTACTGGCTTGCTTGCGGAAACACGGACTTCCTTTTCAATCAAGCTAACGAGCTAGACGAAGCTCTCACAGAAAACGGCCTCGAGCACACATATTATGTAAGCGAAGGCGGCCATGTATGGGCCAACTGGAGACTTTACCTCAACACTTTCGCACCACTCCTCTTTAAATAATTAAATAATAAATAGAATGAAAAAGGTATTATCAATAGCAGCAATGCTCCTTATGACATGCAGTGCATTCGCACAGCAGGCTCTTTGGGGCGGTGCATCAGTAGAGTCACCTGTTGTAAACGAGGACGGAACAGTAACATTCCGTTATCAGGCCCCTAAGGCTGTGAAGGTGACAGTATCAGGAGATTTCCTGCCTACCCGGAAGATAACATTCAACATGGAAGGCCAGGAGAGGACATTTGACGCTCCCGGCGTAGCTGAACTTAAAGAGGGTCAGTTCGGAATCTGGGAGTACACTACAGATTTCAAGGTTGCCCCTGAAATGTATACATATACATTCAATGTAGACGGCAACACAGTGATCGATAACAACAACATGTGGGTAAACCGCGATGTATCGTCACTCACAAGTGCATTCATCGTACCTGGCGAGCGCGCTGACCTCTACACTATTCAGGATGTACCTCACGGAACTGTTTCAAAGGTATGGTATGAGAGCGCAACCGCTGGTTTCGACCGCAGACTCAGCGTATATACTCCAGCTGGATACAATCCGACAGCAAAGACACGCTACCCTGTCCTCTACGTTCTCCACGGAATCGGAGGTGACGAGGACGCATGGATCGCTCAGGGCCGTGCAGCGCAGATCCTCGACAACCTCATCGCACAGGGCAAAGCAAAGCCAATGATCGTTGTCTTCACAAACGGCAACATCTCACAGGAGGCTGCTCCAGGTGAGAACTCAACAGGCTACACCCGTCCTACAATGCAGCTTCCTCAGACTATGGAGGGAACTTTCGAGACTGCATTCCCAGAGATCGTGAAGTTCATCGACAGCAACTACAAGACTATAGCAAAGAAGCAGAGCCGCGCGATCTGCGGTCTCTCGATGGGAGGTTTCCACACCCTCTACATCAGCCTCAACTATCCTGACATGTTCGGGTATTCAGGCATGTTCTCGGCTGCGATCGGCGTGAACGATACATCAGTATCCCCTATCTATCAGGACTTCGACCAGAAACTCGCTACTTACTTCAGCAAGAAACCGAACCTCCTCTGGATTGGCTGCGGAAACACTGACTTCCTCATCCAGGCAAACAGAGACTTCGTGAAGAAGCTCCAGGACAACAACTACCCTTACGAATACCTCGAGAACGGTGGCGGACATATCTGGAGAAACTGGAGAATCTATCTCACTGAGTTTGTTCCTAAGCTCTTTTAATAATGATTAAAAGAATATCTATACTATTGTCTTCTCTGCTGCTCCTGTGGGCATGCGGAGGAGACAATATTACTCCGGAAGATCAGATTCCTACAGGATTTGATTTCAATCTGGTGACCATAGAAAACGTATCTGAGCCAACCGAGGAAGGCCAGAGGACAATCGTCCTCAATTTCAAGGACAAGGAAGGCAATGCTCTGAAACTTACTGCCTTGAGCTGGTACTGCCATCTCGAGACAGGCAAATACGAAATAGCCCCTGAGCCTGATTCAAAGCATAAGGCTTCTGTAGAACTCTCACTCGGAAATGGGAAGCTTAATGTCAAAGGAGGTTCCATCGCAGTCAGCAAATGGAACTATGAATACGACATCAAGTTCACCATTGAAACTGAAAAGGGGAAGTTCACAGGAATCGCCGAGAACAAGAAGATATATTTCGAGACCCAGCAATATAGTTCGCTTAAAACTGGAGCTAACGAAATCTATCAGAAGGACCTCACTGTCAAAAGCGACCTGATGAATACAAGTGTCAAGTATTCGATATATCTTCCGGAAAGCTACGACGGAACGAAGAAATATCCGGTGCTTTACATGCTCCATGGATACGGTGGCAACAACAACGACTGGCTTCAGGACAACACAGGCAGCATCTGGGCAGGCGGTGGAACGATGCCTGCATACGCAAGGGAATATGCAGAGAAGACCGGCAAGGAGCTGATCATCGTGGCTCCGGACGGAGGAAACAATTTCTACTGTGACGGCTTCAACGGCGGTCCTAAGTACATGTCTTTCTTCTTCCAGGAGTTCATTCCTTACATCGAGTCGACCTATGCCATCAAGGCTGAGAAGAAGTCTCGTGCGATCGGAGGTCTTTCAATGGGAGGATATGGCTCGCTCTACTACGGAACCCTCCACCCGGAGATGTTCTGCTACGTGTATGCATGCTCTGCTGCGATAAGTGTCGGGATGGCAGGAGCGGACCCAGCCAAGCTGATATCCGAAGCTGTGAGCGCTGGCAGAACCGACGAACTGCCAGGATTCACACTCGAGATCGGAACTGAAGATACGACTGTACTTCCGTCCACCAACGAGCAGTTCGTCAATACTCTTGCTGGCTATGGCATTCCATTCGAGTACATAACACGCCCGGGTGGACACGACTGGCCATTCTGGAATGCATGTAGTCCGAAGATCATCCACAAGGTAATGACAATTTTTGAATAACACTAAATAACGACTAATGAAGAGAATCTTTGCAATCGGAGCATTGCTCCTAAGTTCTGTGGCTATGTTTGCACA
>JALFFZ010000090.1 GCA_022777585.1 Bacteroidales bacterium
TCTCTTGCTATGCCAATTGGGTTAATTCTTTCTGGATTCTTTGCTGATAGAATCGATGTAAATCATTGGTTTTTACTATCAGGTATTTTAATTATTTGCATTGCAATAGTTTGCCCAATGATAACTGAGATTAGAAAATTAGATGCAAAATAAAATAAAGGGCGTGTTCGTATGATAGATAAGAGCCTGTTTAAATTTTCCTCAATAATAATATGTCATACCTTTGCACCATCGGAATTGAAAATAGTATAAACGATATGAAAAGATTATTTGCATTTTTGATTGTGACGGTCCTCTGCAGCTTCACGATGTCGGCTGCAAGACAGGACAACATTGTTTCCGCCAAGCTGGTGGACAAGAATGACGGAAGCGCCCTCGGCTGGGCAACCGTTGCAGTGAGGGATGTAGAGGGAAACATCACCGCCTGCACGACCACTGACGAGAATGGAAAATTCCAGGTTAATTTCCCTTCTTCCCATAAGATGACAATCTCCCTTATAGGATATAAGGATGTGGTGCTTGTCAGCCTTGCCGACTGTGCTGTGGTCGAGATGGAGGTCGACAGGGAGAGCCTTGCGGCCGCCACTGTGACGGAGAAGGTCCAGCTGGTCGAGATGAAGGTGGACAAGGTCGTGATGAATGTCAGCCAGAGCGCATTTGCCCAGGGCTCCACGGGAATGGACCTTATAAAGAAGGCTCCGGGAGTAGTCATCGACAAGGACGGCAACATTACTCTCAACGGCAAGTCCGTGGCGGTGTGGATCGACGGAAGACCTTCCTATATGGACGGAAAGGCCCTTGAGGCATTGCTCCGCTCCACTCCGGGCACCAGCATCGAGAAATTCGAGCTCATTGCCAATCCTTCCTCCAAGTACGATGCCCAGGGTCAGGGCGGTATCATCAACATCAAGACCAAGAAGAATGCTCTGGCAGGCTTCAACGGCTCTCTCGGCGCAACTGTGGGCGGCATGTATTTCGGCCGTACGGACCGTTTCCTCTGGCAGGAGGATTTCTGGGCTAACATCAACTACCGCTCGAAGAAGACCAACACCTTCCTCAATGTCTATGAGGGTGACTACAAGACGGATATGAATTTCGCAACCGATCTTGAGACAGTTACCGAGATGGGTCCGTTCAGGCAGGGGACGGAGTCTCTCCAGTGCAATGACTACAAGGCCATGAACATCAAGCTCGGAAATGACTGGTTCATCGATGACAAGAACATTTTCGGTGTGATCCTGAATGTGCCGGGCTCCTGGAATTTTATGGGAAGAAAGGGGGATGAGCCATTCAACGGCTCCAGTGTGCAGGAGGTTGCCGGATTGAGGACTGAGAACCTCTCCGCTACTGACAATGACTCCAAGAGCCTTACTGCCAGTGCCAATGTCAATTATACACATATTTTCGACGAGGCAAAGTCATCTGAGATCACTGCCAATCTGGACTGGTACCGTACCGGTTCCAAGTCTTACAACACAATTCTGAGCAGGGACTACATCGCAAGTGAGGAATATGTGGAGACTGACAAGGTGATTGACAACAATTCCACCGTGAGCATCTATTCGGCCAAGGCTGACTGGCAGACCATGTGCTGGAAGAATGCAATGCTGGAGGCCGGCGGAAAATGGGCAGGTTCCTTCACTGACAACAAGATGCTCAAGACCGAGACCTCGATGCCGGACAACCGCAATGATTTCACTTATCAGGAGCATATTGCCGCATTGTATGTGAGCATTGCAAAGCCTTTCGGCAAGTTCAGCGTCAAGGCCGGCCTCAGGGGAGAGTACACCCATTCCTACGGAGACTGGAAGACTGCCGGCACGGATACCCGCAGAAGTTATTTCGACCTTTTCCCGACTGTTTTCGCCGGCTGGAATCCTTCGCAGAACTTCATGATGAACCTTTCCTATACAAGGCGCATCCAGAGGCCGAACTATTACAATCTCAACCCTGCCGAGCAGTATGTCGACGCTCACAGCTTCGTCGTGGGAAATCCTGACCTCAAGCCTCAGTACACCAACTCCGTGAGCCTTTCAGCCGTCTTCTTCAAGAACTTCTCGGTGGCTGTGGGATATGACCACAACAGGGACATGTTCAACCAGCTGCCTTCCTACAGGCAGAACGGCGACCAGATTCTCACCTGGGGCAACTTCGGGTATTGCCACATGGCATTTCTCTCGGCCAATATCTCCGGTTTCCAGATTGCGAAATGGCTGCAGTGGACATTGAACCTGAACGGTCTCTACTCTGACAACATCGACGTGAATCTCCGCAACCGGAGCTTTATGTTCGCAGGCTATACGGATTTCACATTCATTCTTCCGAAAGATTGGAAAATCCAGATTGACGGACGTTACAATTCACCTATGACCTGGGGTTATTTCAGGCTTGAGCCGGTGTTTGTCAGCAATCTCGGCATAAAGAAGAATTTCCTCGAGAACCGTCTCACGCTTTCTCTCGATGTGGACAATCTTTTCCGCAGCCAGAAGCAGGACCTTACCGTCGTGGGCGGTGCAGACAAGAATGTGACCCTGGCCAAAAGCTACCTGCACTACGATAGTCAGAAGGTGAAGATCGGCGTTTCCTACAACTTCGGCCAGGCTCAGCGTACACGCTACCGCAAGGTCGGCAATCTCGAGGAGTCATCAAGAACATCAGGCACCGGTATCGGTGGTTAGGATACGGTGCCTGAATGATAGAGAAGTCATTGATCTTCAGTCGTTCGGATGGAGGAAATTGATGTCGTCAAACCACGTTGGAGTAGTCTTGAGCTCAATGTCAAAGCCGTTGACGGCCTCCTTCAGGATTTTGCCTGAACCTTCATCGAATTTCCAATATGCACACAGACCGGGGCTGTCCACAGGGACGGCCCTGTTCATTGCATCCTGTATGGTGGACTGGGCGAGGCATTTGTTCCAGAGCCTGATCTGGGCGAGGGAGTAGAACTGCATGTAGCCGAGTCCGCTGCAGAGATTGAGCCTTCCGAATGAGAATGTGCGGCCTGCCGTGAACTGGAGGTCGGCATCCTTCTCTCCATTGATGTAGAGCTGCATAAGATCGTTGCTGTAGGTGTAGCATACGTGATACCATCTGCCCGCCTCCCACGGATGGCTGTGGTCGTCGAGATAGACTCCGTCGAGCTGGTTCTGGAACCATGGCCCGTCTCCGGCCGTGTTTTTCGCCCACCATCTGAAGTAGAATACCCCGAAGCCGAGAGGGGAGGAGTTGCTGTAGAATGCGTTGTTCCCGTCCTCGGCATCCATCATCATCCAGAATTCCAATGTCCATTCGCTCAGATTCATGAGCTGTGGATTGTCGAAGGTGACACTGCAGCCTCCTGAATTGGTGGCAGTGAGCTTTGGAGCCTTCTGGATATTCGGGGTCATCAGTATGAACATTATATGCCTTGCGTCCCCGGCAGTGCCGACAGGACCGCTTACGGACTCGATCTGCAGAGGACTGGCGTAAGCTTCGCCGTTAGGGGATGTGAACTCCCTGATTTCCAATGTTACAGTCTTTGCAAGGCTGCCGGCCTCGATGGTCACTTTCCTGTCGAATGCCAGGTATTCCTCAGGGAGGATGAGATAGGATGTGCCTTTCCGCTCATTG